>CAYQMI010000197.1:0-2539 GCA_964418575.1 uncultured Glaciecola sp. | reverse complement strand
CCATGTTGAAGTAGTTTGAGAATACTATGCTTGTTTTTTCAAAGCGCAAACAGCTAGGTTTTACGCTGATAGAGTTAATCATTGTTATTGTGATTTTAGGCATTTTGGCCGTTGTTGCCGCGCCGAGGTTTATAGATATAAGCAGTGAGAGTAAAGTTTCAGGTTTGCAAGCACTTAAAGGTGCTTTGGTGTCTAGCAATCAGATTATATATGGCAAAGCACTAATACAAGGGTTGACGGATCAAGCAAGTGCAAACGTGCAATTAAGCCCGAATGAAAGTGTTGCGATACAATATGGCTACCTAAGTTACGATGGAAGCAGCGCATCAAGTGGCGCTTTTCAGCTTACCGACGCGGTAAACTTCACTATTTGTCACCACCTAGCGGATGATGCAGCCTGTGCCGATGCAGATTGGCGTTTTGATATCGACAGTGATCATATCCAGTTTTACTTTGCTTCAGCCGGACAAGACCCTGCCAATGGTGGTGGTGAGGCTGGAGAGCCTCTGTGTTATTTGAAATACACCATGGCTAGCGATGCCGACACTCTGCCGGTATATGAACTCCAAACAGCGGATTGTTGAGACACCTTCGTTTGAAACATTAGGGTCGTACCCACGCAGATGCAATGCTGTTCGCTTTAGCGTTTGACATCATTATCGCGGAGGCGTAATACCGTTCGGTTAACAAATTAAATCAAACACTGTCATTACAGCGGAAGCTGTAATTTCCCAATACTACAACTAACACCCTTAAAGGCTGCAGATTTGCGCATTACAGCAATATTTAGGAGTTTCCTGCTTGCGCAGGAATGACGTTTTTCGCTAAGCGAACAGCATTGCGCCTCCGCGGGAATGACAGTGTTGGAGCAGGCGTTATTTGTACTCCACCTCAATAATTTCCATCTCAACAATCCCCGATGGGGTTTGAATCGATACTATATCGTCTAACTCTTTACCAATCATACCGCGGGCAATAGGCGAGTTTACTGAGATGCGGTGTTCTTTGATGTTGGCCTCGTCGTCACCCACAATACGGTAGGTGGTCTCTTCTTCCGTTTCGGTGTTTAAAATCGTCACGGTTGACCCAAACACAACTTTGCCATTGTTAGTCAGCTTGGTGACATCAATGATTTGAGCGTTCGATAATTTGCCTTCAATGTCTTGAATACGGCCTTCACAAAAGCTTTGTTGTTCTCTGGCGGCGTGATATTCAGCGTTTTCTTTCAGATCGCCGTGTTCTCTAGCTTCTGCAATCGATTTTATGATGCGCGGACGGTCCACTGATTTTAATTGCTCTAATTCGTCGCGTAGTTTCTTCGCGCCATCGGCAGTCATGGGATAGCTAGTCATACTTTATCTCTTTTTATTAGTTGGCTTGTGGTAATAAAAGCTAATTATTATCGAAAAATTTTCATTGCCAGTTTCAAATAGCACTTAGCAATAAAACAAAAACGAATGCAATTGCATTCGTTTGTTTGATACGGATAAGCAATAAGTATAGTGCAAACTTATTGCTTGATCACCTTTGTTGTTCAATAAAATCAGCTATTCGCATTAATCATCTTATGCAGCTCTTGAATAGAGGCAACGTTTGCTTTCGCGTTCGCTGCACTTGCTTTCATTGTAGCAAATGCTGCATTTAATGTGGTTGTATATGCTGTTTTGTTGAGCAAAGCCTCACGACGGATGTATACCGAATCGGTAATCGCTTGCCTTCCCTCGGTGGTGTTCACAACATAACAATACTCACGGTTTTTAATCGCATCAACAATATTCGGACGGCCTTCGCTGAGCTTGTTAACGACGCTACATTCGATGCCTGCTTCCTTAATGGCTTTCGCTGTACCGCTTGTTGCTTCAATACTAAAGCCTTTGCTGATCATCTCTTTAACCAGCTCAATTAAGCGAACCTTGTCATTGTTACGAACAGATATTAAAACCTTACCGGCTTCTGGCAATGGAGCAGACGCCCCTAAATTCGCCTTTGCGTAAGCTTCTTCAAAATCTACCCCAATGCCCATAACCTCGCCCGTAGAGCGCATCTCTGGTCCAAGTAATGGGTCAACGCCTTGGAACTTAGCAAAGGGAAGCACCACTTCTTTCACCGAATAAAACGGTGGAATGATTTCCGCTTCAATGCCCTGCTCTTTCAACGATGTTCCAGCCATCACTCTGGCGGCTATTTTGGCAAGCGGCATACCCGTGGCTTTCGACACAAAAGGAACGGTTCTGGCAGCACGAGGGTTTACCTCAATCAAGTAAACCTCGTTATCTTTAATCGCAAATTGAGTGTTCATTAAGCCGCGTACTTCTAACTCAATCGCCATCTGCGTGACTTGCCTGCGCATTTCGTCTTGAATTTCTTTCGACAAAGAATACGGAGGTAAACTACATGCTGAATCACCAGAGTGAACACCTGCTTGTTCGATGTGCTCCATGATGCCGCCAATCAGTACCTGCTCACCATCGCATATGGCATCGATATCTACTTCGATAGCATCATCTAAGAAGCGGTCGAGCAGCACCGGGCTGTCGTT
>CAYQMI010000196.1:0-2557 GCA_964418575.1 uncultured Glaciecola sp. | reverse complement strand
GGCCTGATGCTGAACCAATGCCCATTCTTGGATAGGCTTTAACGGTATTGCCACCATGATCTTGGTTCCAGCCGTGGCTTGGTTTCCCACTAAAATGTTGATGATAGCCACCAACAAACCAGCTTAGTCTTAAGGTTTTTTTATCGACTAACTCCCACCTTACAAAAGCATCGTTTAAGTTGCTGGAAGGGCCTGCTCCCATATATTCTCTGCCAAAACCCCATGCATTAGCGCCAATATATGCGTGATTAATTGTGTCTTGTTTCCACCAGTCCTTGCCAATGCTCTCGTTACTACTTTTACCGATAATATTTTGCGGTGTAATCTGGCGCGTCTCGATGAACCATGATGTACTTTGTGAGTCTGCTTCATGCGCATTTAAATCTACCGAAACAACCGCAAAACAAATACATAGACTTGTCGCTAGGCCTATCGAAAGGTGTGTGTGTAGCTTAGTGGAAAGTAATCTCAAGCTCGTATCCTCCTCATTCTTTATTCACCTTATCAATAAAATTGTATGAAAGTGAAGCGGGCGCTTAAATATAAATCTTAAGCAATTCACATTCCTCTTCACTTGGCGTCAATGCAAGGCCTGCCTAAGCAAATGTTTAAACACGGTTGCTTAAAAACCGTGGACAGAAGCATCCTTAAAGTAAGCGTATTGTTGCTGCCATGCACTGCTTTTAACGTGGCTTTTGCACATGAAAGTAATGAATCAACCGTGCTTAGCGATTTACTAAAGGCGCAGCAAATTCAATTGCAGCAACAAAAAGCCCTTATCCAAGCGCTGGAGCAGCGCCTATCTTTGCTAGAAGGGAGGCTTGAGCAAAAGTCATCTCAGGCGATTAGTTCCCATCAAAGTGACAATATCAGTGATGGTGCGGCAATAAGCAATAAAAACATTGGCTCCTTTCCAGACGATGCAATTGTGCGCAAGGGTGACTTTTTGGGCTCTATCCAAATACCTGATACTAATCTAGCCTTTAAATTTGGCGGCTTTGCGCAAATAAAGTTTATTAATGACCTTCAAGAAACCGCTGATGTAACTCCGTTTATCGCCTCACTTATCCCTTTGGAGGACAATGAACAACGCTCAAGCAGACTATTTGCAGGAGAATCACGCCTAAATATTGATGTGCGAGGTGAAAATAGTTTAGGTGATTTTCGGGTGTTTTTAGAGGGCGATTTTGATGGCAAGCAAGCAGATGATTTAACAGTTAATGGCAGCGGCTTTAGACTTAGACATGCCTTCGGGCAAATTGGAAATGTGTACATGGGACAATACTGGTCGTTATTCTCTGATGTGAATGCCTTTCCGGAAACTATCGATACTACCTCACCCGCTGGAAAATCGGTCGTTCGCCAAACAGGCATTCGTTATGTGAATTCAAAAACAGATTTTTGGACATATTCGTTGGCGCTTGAAAATCCTGCCAGTCAATTTGTCGGTGAAAATGGCCAACTTAATCGAGGGATTGATGAATTCCCCGATGCGATAGCCAATGTCAGCATCAACCCAAATTGGGGAAGAACAAGTCTTTCTGTGCTGATGAGGCATCTATCGGTCGAATATGGTACTGATGATATTGCTCAAAACATGGAGCTAGATGATTACGGTTTTGGTTTTAATCTAACGGGGCGAGTCTCTGCGCCATGGTCGTCGTTTCAAGGCTCGGGCTTATCAAATGCACAAACAAGAAACAACATTGTATTTGGCCTTACTGCATGTGAGGGCATAGCCCGCTATTTAATTGAATTGGGTTTCGATGGTTTAGATGCAGTGTTACAAAGCGATTCGCAATTGACCTTGGAGCCTATTAAAGTTGCCGGTGGCTATGTCGCTAAGCAAATTTGGTGGAGCGATAATTTACGCTCAAACTTTACAATGGGCCGAATTGTAGTCGACGACCATGGAGCACTTTCTGATAGCGCCATTCGGCAGCTCACGACCGCCTCGGTCAACATAATGTATAACCCCTATCCAGGCCTCACGTTTGGCCTAGAATCAATTTATGGTAAAAAAAACCGTACAAAACGGTCAGCACAATAACACGGTTCGCATACTTGGCGTTGGGCGCTATGCGTTTTAACCGCGAGCCAGCGCATCAATTCAATCAGTGGAGAAAATTATGAAAAAGGTATTAATTATTGGCGCAACAGGTTTAATTGGCAAAAGCATTGTCGAGCAAATGAAGGATTCTTACGAGCTTGTATGCTCATCGTTTAACCATTCGACTTACCCGGCAGATATAAGTGACAGAAAATCGCTCAAAGCTTTATTTGATAAAGTGGGAGAAGTCGATGGCATTATCTGCGTGGGCGGCATGGTCAGATTTGCGTCTTGGCAGGATGCTAACGATGACGATTGGCAGCATGGTTTCATGAACAAACTGTTCGGGCAGGTAAATGTGATTCGCTATGGCGCACAATTTGTGAAAGCAAAGGGCGCGATTGTATTGACCACGGGAGCACTTGCCCAGTATCCCATTCCTGGCAGCGCAATTGTAACAACTGTTAATGCCGCGGTGGAAGCAGCGATAAGTTCAGCCGCATTAGA
>CAYQMI010000195.1:1609-2722 GCA_964418575.1 uncultured Glaciecola sp. | reverse complement strand
AGTCAAGATTGCGTAAAAATGCTTACGCACGACGACTATGCTCGCTCAGCGGCAAAAGCAATGGCAGAAGGTTACGACGCAGTAAAGGTTGACCCCATTGTTTATGATGAAAACGGCGACTCCAGTTTTGATAGAACCAAGTTATTCACACCAAAACAAATGAAGCTCTTTGGTGATCGCTTACGTGCCATTCGCAAAGAAGTGGGCGATGAAGTGGATATTATTTTTGAGGCGCATTCATTAATGGGCTGTGCATCAGCTATTCAGATGGGCGCTATTGTGGAAGAAGTTGGCTGCATGATGTTTGAAGAGCCCGTAAATTATCTGAATTCCGCGGTACATAAAAAAGTATCGGATAGAGTGAATGTGCCAATCGCTGGCGGTGAGCGTTTATATCATCGCTGGGACGTGCGTCCCTACTTTGAAGACCAGAGTATCGATATTTTGCAGCCCGATGTAGGGCTTTGTGGTGGTTTTACTGAGGCGAAAAAAGTGTGTGATTATGCAGACGTTTACGATATTCGCATACAAGCGCACGTTTGCGGCGGCCCTGTAGCAACTGCGGCGTCATTGCAACTAGAGGCAGCTATTCCCAACTTTTTGATTCATGAGCACCACACCTACGCGATAAAGTCATGGAATCGAGAGCTTTGTATTCAGGACTATCAGCCCGTAAATGGCAAGTTTAAAGTGCCTGATTTACCGGGAATTGGTATTGAACTGAACGATGAAGTGGTAAAACGTTCACCGCACGTAACCGTAAAATAAGCTTAGTTAGCATGTAATCCGACTCTTGTTAATCTCTACAAGAGTCGGTTTTCTTGTTAATCTCTCTTCTGTTTTGCTCTTTGGTCCTTTGCATAGAAAAAAGTAAACCAACACACTACTGGCAAAATAAAAAACGATAAAAGAGTCACATCGTTACTTATTAAGGTATCGGGTAACAGTGTCATTATTAACACGCTGATAGCTATCATCACCGCAAGAATAGAGAGCCTAAAAAGGCTAAAAGTCATAGTAATTTTTTGCATAAAGTACTCTATATCACTAAACGCTTAAGTATTAATTAAAACGTTTATATATTCTGCCTCCAATGTAACGCCCTACTTTATC
>CAYQMI010000195.1:0-1509 GCA_964418575.1 uncultured Glaciecola sp. | reverse complement strand
ACTTTATCTACTAACGCTCGAGCAGGTAACTGTACTTGGTGTCGGATAATTGAAAACACCTAAAAACGGTATATCCTATGCGCATTTTCAAAACATACCAGCTCTGGCGCTATTCCAATGTTGGTGGCGAGCTTTACCATATTTTCCCAATATTGCTGATAGCTCACACAATACAATACTAAAGGAAAATTACTGGCAAACATCAGGCGCTTTATGCCAAAAGTTTGCGCTAAATGTTCAATACAAGGACTTATGGTAGGCATCTTATATGCCTCATCAAGCATTTCCCAACCTGAGCATTTAATTGAAATATTGGCGAATTGGCTTAGACTTTTCGTGTGCTCATGCCATTGCTGATACGCATTACCTCCGCCTGATAAATTTTGCATTTTGCTATCGCGCTCATATATCGGCGCTAACCCAGCATGATTGATCACTAGCTTTAAATCAGGCAATTGTGCAGCAAGCTCAACTAGGGCAGAAACAGCCGCCGCATTGTGCAAGGGCATTTGTAACTCAAAAATCATTCCTAGCTTGGCTAGATACTGCAGGTTTTGAAGGGTATTTGCGTGACTCAGCACTTCTTTGGCATCTTCATTCAGAATGTGGCGCACGCTTGTGCAAGACACGTAAGCATGCTGAGTATCAACTAACTTTATAAAATCAGCGTGCTCTAGCGTCAAATCAACGCTGCCACATGTTTTTGCAAGTAGCGGTTTAGAGAAGTGAGTGCTTGTAGCCTGTGAATCTAGTTTCTTTTCAATATTTAAGATTTCATGGCTAGGCTCGGCATTATTAAAACCTGCTTCAATATGCACAAAGCCAGCTAAACTTAAGCCATCATTTAGTTCTAAATCTTGTAAATAGAAGCTTTTGGCAATGATGCTTTGCTGATGAGGCTTTAGGTTCTTTAACCAAAAATATTGCCCATGCTGTAAATCGAATAAGTGCACATGAGGGTCGAGAATAGCTAAGGTCACTGCGTTAAGCCCTTACCAAAATCATTGCGCGCAATACCCACCGTCGATGACTTGCAGGCTACCGGTGATGAAGCTTGCATCTTTAGAACATAAAAAGCCTACCATGGCTGCAACTTCTTCTGGCTGCCCTATTCTGCCGAGCGGTTGAAGCTTTGATTCTTCAGCATGCACCGCGGCTTTATCTGCGCCAGATTTCGCGCAGTATTGATCAATAGCTTTATGATACAGCGGGGTTTCAATCGTACCCGGACACACTGCATTTGCCCGGATATTATCACTGGCATAATCAAGTGCAGTGGTTTTTGCCATCGAGGCTAGAGCGTGTTTAGTCAGGTTATAAGCGAAAGAACTTTGTTTGGCAATAATGGCTTGGTCGGAAGCGATGTATACAACACTGCCCCCTTTACTTTTCATAAAGGGAAGCGCAGCCTGCGTGGCAGAATAAGCACCTTTCACATTTAAATTGAACAACTTTAGGAAGGCTGCTTCATCGGTTTGCTCAATATTCGCTGACATATGTGCACCAGCG
>CAYQMI010000194.1:0-2770 GCA_964418575.1 uncultured Glaciecola sp. | reverse complement strand
AAAGTGGGCAAAGAAAAACTTACGAATATGGGCATTGTTGGTAATATCGATTATGTGCAGGCCAATGCTGAAAGCCTGCCTTTCCCCGATAATCATTTTGACCTCATTACTATTGCCTTTGGTTTGCGTAACGTAACCGATAAATCTGCCGCTTTAGCGAGTATGTTTAGAGTACTTAAGCCAGGTGGTCGTTTATTGGTGTTAGAGTTTTCAAAGCCTACCAGCGAAGCGTTAAGCAAGGTCTACGATGCATACTCTTTTCATGTGTTGCCGCGCATGGGCCAATTGGTTGCAAATGATTCAGACAGCTATCGATATTTGGCTGAGTCTATTCGCATGCACCCTGATCAGGAAACCCTTGAGGGCATGATGCAGGATGTTGGCTTTGAGCAAACTAGCTTCCACAACTTAACCGGCGGTATCGTAGCATTGCATAGAGGTTTTAAGTTTTAGATGCCGGTGAATCAAGCACTTTGCGCAGCTATCGAAATAGCCATTAACCGAGCGCTGTCGATATCGCTAAACGGTCACGACCTGATTGCTCCGTTAAACGGAAAACGCTGCATCTTGCATCTTCAAGAGCTTGAAAAAACCATGGCCTTTCAGTTTTCTGCAAAGCATATCGACGTGCTTAGCGTAGACGACATTGAGCAAGATTATTTGGACGATATGCCAGAGAATGAAGCTTACGTGTCGGTGTCTTTGTTTGCGCTAGAAGAATTAAAACAAACCAGTAAACTTACTAAGCTCATTAAGCAAGGCAAGTTAGACTTTTATGGTGACTTGGGTATTGTACAAAAATTCAGTCAGGTGTTTGCGGCCATTGAATTTGATTTTGAAGAGAGTTTATCTCAATACATTGGCGATGCACCTGCTTACACGCTAATGAGCCAAGGCAAAAAGCTACAGGCGCATGCACAAAAGCAATTCAGCTTATTTGGCCAAATGATCTCCGACGCAGCATTAGAAGAAAAACCCATCGCGGTGAGGCCTATTATGTTGGCGAACTTTGTAGATGAAGTACGGCAATTGAAAATGGATACAGAGCGCCTAGAAGCTCGTTTGAATCGGCTCACTCAGTCAGCGCCTGAACAGGATAGTAAATGAAAATTCGCCGTATTTACCGACTTTACCGCATTGGTAGTGTGCTGCTACAGCACGGCTTAGATGAGCTCATTCCAAAGCGCTTTCGTCCTTGGTATTTCAGGTTATGGCGAACATGTATTTTTTGGTTACACAACAAACACAAAGGCGAGTCAGAGGGGCGGCGTTTGCGCTTAGCGCTTGAGACGCTTGGCCCGGTATATATCAAGTTTGGCCAGATGCTATCCACCCGTCGCGACCTCTTAGCGCCCGACCTTGCCAATGAGCTGGTGGTATTACAAGATAAAGTCCCGCCATTTGATTCTGACATTGCCCAGAGCATTATTAAAAAATCTCTTGGGCTTGAGCACATAACAGACTTGTTCGATAACTTTGACCCTAAGCCATTAGCCTCCGCTTCAGTTGCGCAGGTACATACCGCGACGCTAAAAGAAAACAACGAAGAGATTGTCATTAAGGTTCTGCGCCCCGGCATCAAACAGACCATTGAGGACGACGTCGATTTGCTCGCTTCGATTGCAAAAGTAGTACAGCGATGGTTGCCGGATGGCAGACGCTTGCGTCCGGTGGAGGTTATTCAAGAGTACCGACGCACCATTCTCGATGAACTTGATTTGCTGCGAGAAGCTGCCAACGGTATTCAAATTAAGCGTAACTTTGAGGGCTCCGATGCGCTTTATGTGCCGCATTTTTATAGCGATCACTGTACCCAAAATGTGATTGTGCTGGAGCGCATTTATGGTATCCCCGTTTCTGATATCGATGCATTAATTGCGCAAAATACGAATCTAAAATTGCTTGCTGAGAGAGGGGTAGAGCTGTTTTTTGCACAAGTATTCCGCGACAGCTTTTTTCACGCAGATATGCATCCGGGTAATATTTTTGTTTCTTATGAACACCCCGAAAACCCCAAATATATTGGTATCGATTACGGCATAGTAGGCACATTAAACAAAGAAGATAAGCGTTATTTGGCTGAAAACTTTATAGCCTTTTTTAATCGTGATTATCGAAAGGTTGCGCAATTGCACGTTGATTCAGGTTGGGTGCCCGCCGATATCAACATCGATGACTTTGAAATGGGCATTCGGACCGTTTGTGAGCCTATTTTTCAAAAACCATTGGCGGATATTTCGTTTGGCAATGTACTGCTGCAATTATTTAATACTGCGCGCCGCTTTGATATGGAAGTGCAACCTCAACTGGTACTCTTACAAAAAACCTTACTTTATATCGAAGGCCTTGGGCGTCAACTTTATCCGCAGCTTGACTTGTGGAAAACCGCTAAACCCTTTTTAGAAAATTGGATGAAGGAGCAGATTGGTCCTCGTGCAATGTTTAAACAACTCAAAGAAAACTTGCCATTTTGGAGCGAAAAACTGCCTGAAATGCCTGACTTGCTGCACGACGCCATGCTGCAAATTAAACATTTGCCGAAACAGTTAGACCAACAACATCAAGAGCAAATGAAACAAAAGCTGCGTTTTCAAAAAGCACGCACCAGCGGCCAGTTTGCGTTTGCAATGAGTTTGGGTGCCTTTGCTTCGTTTTTCTTCGAATTGCACCATTCGCTAAGCGCCGTGCTGGCGGTGGTTGCGTTAATGGCTTGGTACACCGCATTTAACATACTGAGCGATGATTAGGTGTAACTTCACAAACTGTCATT
>CAYQMI010000193.1:0-2785 GCA_964418575.1 uncultured Glaciecola sp. | reverse complement strand
CACTTGGTTTGGGTCCAAGGGGTCGTAGGTTCGAATCCTATCTCACCGACCATTTACATATTTCATCTAGATTTAGAATAATTTGCTGCTTAACACATTCATTGTGCTCTTCAGTGCGCCCTTGCATTCATTATTGATAAACTGCTAAATACAAAGCTTTTATTTCATCACGGTTAGCCGTCATTGGATTATTGGCAGGCGAGCCAGAGGCCAAAGCTTGGTCTGCCATCGTTTCAAGCAATCCACTGTAGGCGAGTTCATCAATACCAAATTCTGACATGCTTGGTACCTTAAGTTGCTTGTTGATCTTGTTTAAAAATTCCAGCAAGGTCAGATGCGCCTTTTCGAGATCATCTAGCGTAGAGATAAGGCCCATATGCATAGCGCATTCTGCGTATTTCTGAGCATTCCCCTGAAGTGAAAATTGCGTTATTGCGGGTAACAGCATAGCGTTGCTCAGTCCGTGAGGTACATGAAAATGCACCCCTAAAGGGCGACTCATACCGTGGACTAATGCTACGGAAGCATTTGAGAACGCAATGCCCGCCATGCTTGCACCGAGCATCATCGCTTCTTTTGCACTCTCGTTTTGAGGGCTTTCACAAGCGGTGACTAGGTTGCGCGCAATTAACTTCATCGCGGATACTGCATGCTGGTCGCTGAATAAATTCGCTTTTTTGCTGACGTAGGCCTCAATTGCATGGGTAAGAGCGTCTATGCCTGTGTCAGCAGATACTCTGAAGGGCGCAGTGAGGCTTAGGGTATAATCGATAACGGCGGCTCTAGGCATCAAGCCTGGGCCCATACACAACATTTTTTCCGAACTAGCACTGTCGCTTATTATCGTGACTTTTGTGCACTCTGAACCAGTACCGGCAGTGGTAGGAATTGCGATTACAGGTATGCTTTGTTGATGAACTTGCTTTGGCACTTTGTAATCACGCATTGAACCGCCATGACTCACAAGTAATGCAACAGCTTTAGCGCTGTCGATAGCGCTTCCGCCGCCAAGTGCGATTAAACAATCGAAATCACCTTCATTCACCATTTTCACAGCATTATCGATAGATTTATCGTCTGGCTCTGCCATAACATCTGCATAAACCGCAACAACAAGCTTATTTTCTATCAGTATGTTCTTAATGGTGTCTACAAAACCTAAGGCCACCATTGTCCGGTCGGTGATAATGCAAGGGCGGCTGCATGAGACGCTGAGCAAAATGTCAGGCAAATTATCAATAGCGTTGCGACCTATTTGCATAATGCTCGGTAAACAAACTTGTGCCGACATATTTGTTCCTTTTAATCGCTCAGGCTGAAAGGCGATTGTAAATAATTGGTGTGTAAATATTAAACTATTTTAACAATGAGTCCAAAGTGAGCGCTCTGTTTGTATATATCAGCAGTGACGTTTGGCGCTGCTCAAAAGCATAGGTTCTGCAGTCGGTAAAGCATCAAATGTCATCACCTTTATAATACATAAACCAATGAAAGGATTTACCATGAAACTGCTTAACATAAAAACAGCTACAATCATTTTGTTTGCAAGCTTAACTCTGAGCACCTTTGCCAATGCTGATCATCACGGTATGAAAAAGGATATTGTTGATGTTGCTGCGTCCAATCCAGATTTCAGTACTTTAGTTGCTGCTGTTCAAGCCGCTGAGTTAGTGGACGCGCTTAAAGGCGATGGTCCGTTAACCGTATTTGCGCCTACCAATGCCGCTTTTGAAAAATTACCTGCAGGTACAGTTGAAACACTATTGTTGCCTGAAAACAAAGACAAGTTAATAGCAATATTGACCTATCATGTTGTAGGTGGAAAAGTAATGGCCGCTGACGTTGTAAAAGTAAGTTCAGCTAAGACCCTGCAGGGGCAAGAAGTAACTGTAGCGGTAAGTGACGGTGTTGTTATGATTGACAATGCAACCGTAACAGCAACAGACATTCCAGCAAGCAACGGCGTGATTCACGTGATCGACACGGTAATTTTGCCAAAAGAATAAGCGCTCTAAAGTGATAAAAAAGCCGGCCTGATGCCGGCTTTTTTATGGCTAGTAAAATACTTTCAAAGCAAGCTTCCTTTTCTAGTTACCTAAAGCTTCGTAGCCAAATTGCACACTGAACTTTTTACGCCATATGTCGTCTTACTCAGTCATGATGTAAATTATAGGTAATACATGCAATGGGATTATGCGCTGGTAGGACTTTTAATCGTAACGAATGCCATATTCGTTGCCACCCTAAGTTATAAATCAGCAAAAAATAAAACTGATCATCAAGCCTCTGTTGTGCTTCAGTCGTTTATTCTTTCTTTAGTTATTTTTCCGTTAGGCTGGCTACACTGTTGGTACTGGTCGAAAAAACTTCCGGACAAAGGCTATATTAAATTAGACTAGACGAAATCGAAGAAAGAGATTTGGAATTTTTCCAACTTTTCTTCAAACCGAGCGCTTATTGAATTTAATTACACTAAATATCGGTAAAGCGCTCGACTCAATCACTTCCTCTCTGTATAATCTGGCGTCCTTTTTTAACACGGGTGTGCTTGTTTTGCTAATTCATACAGCAACGACTGCGCTCGCCATAGTAGCTTTGGTTACATGAGAATTCACAACGCGCAGATTAGCGCATAGCTGAGGTAGAAGAATGCAAGTGTCTGTAGAGACGACTCAAGGCCTAGAACGCCGTATGACTATTACCGTTCCTGCAGAATCGGTAGATTCAGCAGTTAAAGCACGTTTACAACAATTAGCAAAAACACAACGTATTAACGGTTTTCGTC
>CAYQMI010000192.1:0-2821 GCA_964418575.1 uncultured Glaciecola sp. | reverse complement strand
TTGCTTAAGCGATCAGCATTACACCTGCGTGGGAATGACGGGATTTTATTAAGCGATCACCACTACATCTGCGCAGAAGTAACGGGGTTTTCTTAAACGAATAGGATTACACGCAGGTCGTAACCCTCTCAAAATGGATCCCAACATCAAAGCATCGGTCTGTAGCGCGCCGCATCAATAATTGACCACAGGTGAAAAATAGCCCCTACAGGCCATAAAAATATAAATATCACGGTGGCTGCTAAGCCATAACATACAACCGTAACTAAAAAGAATACGAGGGCAGCCAAAATACGCCCTTGTACTAGTTGCCCCAAACCCGGAAAAAATATATTACAAATAGCCGCAATCACATTGCCGCCAGATCCTTGCCCTGCCATATGTCCTCTCTTACTTGTTATTGGCTTCTATTCAATAACATATGGCAATGTTGGTGGATAAACAAGGACAAAAGCGTAACAGAATATAAATCACGATTTGCAAAGCGCAGGTTTCTATACCTTTTTCGCATATCAAGTCGATAGATATTTGTTTCTCGCAGGGCTTTGGGTCTGTCAAATATCGTCATATTTCTGTAAACTGCCCGCCACGTTTTTATTTAAACAAAGAATTAATAATCTGCCCATGTTTGAAGTCAATCCTGTAAACAATGCAATAGCCGATATCCGAGAGCGCACATTGTCGCTTAGGGGGTATCTTTGACTACGATATCAAAGTAGAAAGACTCGAAGAAGTTAGCCGCGAATTAGAAGACCCAAACGTGTGGAATAAGCCTGAATACGCACAAGCCCTGGGCAAAGAAAAAGTTGCTCTAGAACATGTGGTAAATACCGTAGCGCAGCTAGACCAAGGCACCGAAGATATAGAGGGTCTTGTGGAGTTGGCAGTAGAAGCTGAAGACGAAGACACCTTCAACGAAGCGCAAAGCGAGTTAGCTGATTTACTAAGCGCATTAGAAAAGCTCGAATTTATGCGCATGTTCAACGGCCCGAACGACGCCAACGACGGCTACATTGATATTCAATCTGGATCCGGCGGAACAGAGGCGCAGGATTGGGCGAATATGTTGCTACGCATGTATTTGCGATGGGGCGAAGCAAACGGCTTTAAAACCGAATTGCTAGAGGCCTCCGATGGAGACGTTGCAGGCATTAAAAGCGCCACTATCAGATTCTCGGGTGAGTACGCCTTTGGATGGTTGCGAACAGAAACGGGCGTTCACCGTTTGGTGAGAAAGTCTCCTTTTGATTCTGGCAGTCGCAGGCATACTTCTTTTGCGTCAGTGTTTGCATATCCTGAAGTAAATGACGACATTGATATTGAGATTAACCCAGCGGATTTACGTATTGATACGTATCGAGCCTCGGGTGCAGGTGGTCAGCCTGTAAACCGAACGGATTCAGCGGTACGTATCACGCACGTGCCCACCAACACGGTAGTGCAGTGCCAAAACGACCGTTCGCAGCATAAAAACAAAGACCAAGCCATGAAGCAACTGAAAGCAAAGCTTTATGAGTTAGAGCTACAAAAGCAAAACGCTGAAAAACAGGCTTTAGAAGACAACAAATCAGACATAGGCTGGGGCAGTCAAATACGCTCCTACGTGCTTGATGATTCAAGAATCAAAGACTTGCGCACCGGGGTAGAAAGCCACAATACCCAAGCGGTGTTAGACGGCGATTTAAATAAATTCATTATTGCCAGTTTGAAGTCTGGTTTATAGTCGGCACAGAATAAGTATAAGCGACTTAGCGATTTAACTAAGAAACAATTATTCACAGTATTCATTTAAATTAGGAAGATTCATGACAGAGCAAACGCAAGACGAAAACAAATTGATTGCAGAGCGACGGGCTAAACTCGCTCACATCAGAAGTCACTGCGATTCAAACGGTTTCCCCAATCAATTTCGCCGCGAACATTACGCGCAAGACGTGCAAAATGAGTTTGGCGAATTTGATAAAGAAACCCTTGCTCAAACACCTAATACAATTACATTAGCTGGTCGAGTAATGGCAAAGCGCGGTCCATTTTTACTGCTTCAAGATATGACCGGCCGCATCCAGTCTTATGCCGATAAAACCGTACAAAAAGAGATTAAAGAAAAATACGGTAGCCTAGACATAGGCGACATTATTGGTGTGTCGGGGCAGTTGCATAAATCGGGTAAGGGCGATTTATATGTGAATATGGAGCAGTACCAGCTCCTCACCAAAGCTTTGCGCCCTTTACCTGAAAAATTCCACGGCCTTGCCGACCAAGAAACCAAGTATCGTCAGCGTTATGTGGATTTGATCACCAACCCTGATACTCGCCGCACCTTCCAAATTCGCAGTCAGGTGGTTAACGGTATTCGTCAGTTTTTAACTAATCGCCGCTTTATAGAAGTTGAAACTCCTATGCTGCAGGTTATTCCAGGTGGCGCAACGGCAAAACCCTTCGTGACCCACCATAATGCGCTAGACATCGATATGTATCTGCGTATTGCACCAGAGCTCTATTTAAAGCGCTTAGTTGTGGGCGGTTTAGAGCGCGTGTTTGAAATCAACCGAAACTTCAGAAACGAAGGTTTATCGACTCGTCATAATCCAGAGTTTACTATGCTTGAGTTTTATCAGGCCTATGCGGACTATCATGATTTGATGAATCTTACCGAAGAAATGCTGCGCGATGTGGCACAGCAAGTCTTAGGAACCACCGAAGTTAAAAATACACAAAAAGATGCCGATGGCGAAGTCATCAAAGAAACTATTTACGATTTTGGTAAACCTTTTGCTCGCCTAACAATGTCTGAAGCCATACTGAAATACTGGCCAGAAGC
>CAYQMI010000191.1:0-2916 GCA_964418575.1 uncultured Glaciecola sp. | reverse complement strand
ACATCGCCTTTGGTTTCTTTTCGCTCTTCTTCATCGTCGGCATCGCTTACGTCTAGAAACGCTACTCGATAACTAGCATTTATCGGTTCGTCGCCGTTGAGTCGTTCAAGCGCGGCTTTTAAATCACTTAAACTATCTGCATACGAATTTGTGCTTAGACCTGTAAAAAGAATAATTATAAGAGCGGCAAAACATGGTCGAGCGTTGAGAAAAATTGAAGGAGTTAGCATGTATGTTCCTTTGCGTATGTTTATTAAAATAAGTCCTTTGGGTTTGTAGCACATGCAAAAGTTGAAAAACACGGTTTTAGGAAATCAAATGTAAGCAGATGTTGGTGATGCTTACATTTTTACAGGCACAGTTAGGTAAGCGAACATAATAAACTATAAGTATTTGCAAACTGTTTAGAACGGCGAATAAGCATTAATAGGGTAAAAAAACACTGCGCAAACAACTATGTTTCGCGCAGTGTGTAGCTTCCAAATTATAGTTCTAGACTAATCAATACAAGGGTTTTGGCTCGCGGTAGCATCTAATGCGAAGCAGTCAACCATAGTTGCGGGTGATTGAGGAAAATTTGTATCGTGTGCATAAGATTTAACCGTGCCCTCACCCGAGTCTAAGATGGTAAATACGGTAAACGTATTTGAACTCAAATAGGGCTTGTCTGAGCTTGCACCGTCTACATCACGCATAAAATCTATACCCTTGCTAGTTTCACTAGGAACGACGTCTGGTCTGTCATGGGGGTCTCCAACTCGTGGGTAATCCTCAGGGCTCCAGAAATTATTATCTCGCGTATCCCCTGTTTCGGGATCCGGATAAAAACTACGCGCCCATGTCACTCGATTATTAGGCCCTGTGAACGGTCCAAAGCTGTTGCCCACGTTCGACGTTTCTAAGTAATTCATCCGAACACTTGCATCTGCATTTTCAGCGTATGTGCGTGACCAAACATGTGAGTGACCCGATACAACAAGGTCAACATTAGCCTCAAGTAGCTCTTGTTCTACCCCCAGCCATAAGTCTTTTTCTCTCTCATATTTATAATGAACTGTTGCTATATTTTGTTGTTCAGACGCCGCAACAATTTGTTCCCACGTTGCCTCATCGCTTGGAAAATTGGTTACGATGGGAGCGGTGCCATCAACAAAGCTAACGGTTGCCTCAGGATTTGCCATTACTGGCACAGAGTTGTCTCCATAGCCATGCATCGATTGATGAGTTAACACAAGGTTATACGGCGCACTTGTGAACATTGGCGACTGTAATTGTTCTGCGAGCCAAGTTCGCTGTGCTGAGCCGGGTGAATAATCTGCAAAAAACATGTCACCAAAGCCCCAAGTATCGAGATCATTAACGGTCTCAACAGGCTCAGAAAATTTACCTCTGTTACTGTTTCCAAATCCGTTGTTCCAATTTCTCCATACGCGAGAAACATTCATCGATAAAAGCGCGACGTTTCCATAGCGAATAGAGTAGAAGTTTTCAGGGTCTTCTCCCTCAACATTATTTTCAGGAAGATTCCACATTTCATAATAAGTAACGTGGTCGTAGGAGTTAGCACGCACCCATTGGGTTTCATCCATACCACTGGCCATTTGCTCAGCTTGAGACATTTGAGACCACTGCCACCGCGCAAACCAACGAGGACGCGGCTCGTTGTCTTGAGCACCTAATGACTGGGTCACATCAAAACGGCCCGGGCTTTCGTGATTACCAATAGTGCCAAATAAGGGCGCATTCTGTAAAATTTGACCCCCTTTGTAAGGGTGGTTAGGAAACATTTCTTGAAATGTTCCCTGAAGCGCTGGGAAAAACGCGGGGCGAGACTCATTATCACGATAAAACCATTCTGATGCTCTGTTTGGCGTATCGACTAAATCGCCGGCAAATAAAACAGCATCTACCATACCAACCGTTTCGACCACTTTTTCAAAATTAGCGGGCGACATTGCTCTGTTTTGCTGGTCGCTTGTAATAAGTAGTTTCACTGCTTGGTCTTCACTGGGCAGTGGCTGCAGTGAGAACACTCCACTTTTGAAATCAACCCCATTGATTGTAGAAACCGCGACATACGGCACCCGCACATTGGCCTCTAAACCACTAACGATTGCCTCGTGCCTGTAAATATCTTGGGCTACAGAGACTTCACTGCCAGCAGGTTGAGGAAGTGGACGACCAAAAATTTCAGAGGAAGCATCTTCAAACATTTGTGACATTTTCGTTGTGCTTGCATCTACACGTTTATCAAGTAGTTCACCAAACACAACAGAATGCCCATCACCCTCAGATGTTGAATACCAAACAACGCTTACTGCATCAGTTTCAGGGCCAGTAAGCATTGGGTCTGTTATTATTTGGTCATTGTCAGCAAAAAAAGGGCCTACTTGAGTGTTTATTGAAACACTTCTTCCATCTGCTCCCGAGGGTCCAACAGGGCCTTGCTCACCTTGCGGGCCAGCGGGACCTATTTGACCATCATCGCCGTCGTCGAGACAGGCTGCCAATGAAAAAACACTTATAATGAACGCGATGCGAAAACAACTATTATTCCTCAGCATGATACTCTCCATATCAGTTAAAAAGATAAATTGTCGATGTGACCACGTTACGTTACTGAGGAATGTTGAAACCAAGATGATTGTTAAATGACAAAGTGATGAATTATTCGACGTTTTTTTCAGGCAAAAAAATCGCTTTAAGTTGAGATCCGTTTGAAAATTTCAAACACACTCCTTGTCGAGCATGCTTTTAGGGTTGTAGCTGCTTTTTATGAATGATAATTCAACAAGGCTTCAACAATTACCTCACCTGAGCTAAAAGTTTACGCGCCTTATGCTAACGGTGTGCTGGAACGCAAAAAACAAAAAGCGCTCTAAAAAGAGCGCTTCGGCACGTCTAGGGAGTTGTGCT
>CAYQMI010000190.1:0-2918 GCA_964418575.1 uncultured Glaciecola sp. | reverse complement strand
TAGAAAGTGCGGTGATTTCAATGCGGACCGTCATTCCCGCGAAGGCGGGAATCTCGTTCAAGCATCTACTGATGTTGATGATGCATAGGATGTTAGGGGGAGGTCACCGCCTCCGCGGTGATGACGAAAGCGTGCGGTGATGACGAGAGAATGCGGTGATAACAATTTGCACCGTCATTCCCGCGAAGGCGGGAATCTCCTTCAAGCACCCGCTGTTGTTGACGATGCATAGGATGTTTGAGGGGAGATCACCGCCTCCGCGGTGATGACGAGAGAGTGCGGTGATGACGGAAGAGTAAAAGAAACAAGAATTCTGACAATAAGGGTTCAAACTTCATAGCGGATTGCCGTACAATTGGATAAACGTAAGATAAGTAAAACGTGCTGCAGTATTTCCGCGGTAAACTTAACAAAGTAATTTGAGGTCATAATGAGCGAAATTAAAACGCAATTAGTGGTACTTGGTGCAGGTCCTGGCGGATATTCAGCCGCTTTTAGAGCTGCTGATTTAGGCATCGACACCGTAATTGTGGATGCAAGAGAAACGCTAGGCGGCGTTTGTTTAAATGTTGGTTGTATTCCTTCAAAAGCACTTTTGCACGTAGCTAAAGTGATTCAAGAAGCAAAACATCTATCTCACCATGGCGTAACCTTTGGTGAGCCTACCTTCGATTTAGACAAAATTCGCGGTTGGAAAGACTCTGTTGTTAGTCAGCTAACTAAAGGCCTCAGCGGCATGTCAAAAATGCGCAAAGTTAAACATGTGCAAGGCTACGGTAAGTTTACGGGTGCAAATACCCTAGAAGTTGAGGGTGCAGACGGCAAAACGACTATCACTTTCGATAACGCCATTATTGCGGCAGGCTCTGAGCCGGTATCGCTTCCCTTCATTCCAAAAGATGATGATCGCATCATGGATTCAACTGGCGCACTGGAAATGAAAGATATTCCAGAGAAAATGCTAGTGCTAGGTGGCGGTATTATCGGCCTTGAAATGGGTACTGTGTACCATGCATTAGGTTCTAAAATTGAAGTAGTAGAATTTTTAGACCAGCTAATGCCAGCAGCCGACAAAGACGTGGTAAAGGTCTACATGAAGACCATTAAAGATAAATTCCACGTTATGCTTGAAACCAAAGTCGTTGCGGTTGACGCGAAGAAAGACGGCGTTTACGTAACCTTTGAAGGTAAAAACGCACCTAAAGATCCTGTTAAGTACGACCGTATTTTAGTGGCAGTAGGCCGTAAGCCAAATGGATCGCTAGTTGCTGCTGAAAAAGCCGGTGTTAAGGTAGACGAGCGTGGCTTTATCAATGTTGATAAGCAGATGCGCACCAACGTACAAAACATTTTTGCAATTGGTGACCTAGTTGGCCAGCCAATGCTTGCGCATAAAGCAGTACACGAAGGGCATGTTGCTGCTGAAGTTATTGCTGGTAAGAAGCATTTCTTTGACCCGAAAGGCATTCCATCAGTAGCGTACACTGAGCCAGAAGTCGCTTGGGTAGGTTTAACTGAAAAAGAAGCCAAAGAGCAAGGCGTTAAATACGAAGCATCAACCTTTCCATGGGCTGCTTCAGGCCGCGCAATCGCATCTGCCGCAACCGACGGTTTAACCAAAATCTTGTTCGACAAAGACACCGGCCGAGTTATTGGCGGTGCGATTATTGGTACTAATGCCGGCGAAATGCTGGGCGAAATCGGTTTAGCCATTGAAATGGGCGCTGATGCAGAAGATGTTGCATTAACCATTCACGCTCACCCAACGCTAAACGAATCGATTGGCCTTGCAGCTGAGATATTCGAGGGTAGCATTACCGATATGCCAAATCCGAAAGCGAAGAAGAAATAAAGTCTTTGTATTTAGGAAAGCCGATGCACTTCGATGTTGAATTGCATCGGCTTTTTTGTTCTAGAACTTGAAACTATTTACTGATTAGTATCCTAGCGATTTAGACCGTACGCAAACGACGCCCTCTCGCGCTGTTGTCCTTTACTCTGCCATCTACTAACTTACTCCAACTGCCGCCAGAGGACACTCTATGAAAGTTATCAACAAAATAAGCATCTTTAACTGTTTTGCCGTCTCTTAAAAGCACAATCCGTAGGTAGCGGTTTGCCATTTGTTCAACTCTGCCATACAGGCTTATGCGGCCATCTTTTTGTCGCTGTTGATATTCTGGATAACGGTAAATGTGTCTAATCCACTCGTCCTTAATATGTTGCTGATCTGCTTGTTGTCGTTTTTTATCGAAATTCTCGGTGGTATGCATCGGTCTTGATGACATTTTGCGCCTTTGATTTTATTGTTTTTATTATTAAAGCTATATAGTCACGGCTCAATTATTAGAACCGGTCAAGCTTAGTAAAGCACAAAAAATTTTATCTCACAATTAGCGCAAGCAATATCACCTATTTCCTTATACGGCGAGGGTTGAAGCTGTTCACAAAGTGAGCATCGCGTACCGTTTTTCCATCTTTTAACAATACAACGCGTAAATATTGATTGTTCATATCATTGATTTTGCTATACAAGCTTATGCGTCCATCGCTTTGTTTGTGTCGATACTCTGGCGCAAAATAAGTGTTTTTTATCCAGTTATCTTTAATGTGTTGTTGCTCAGGCATTTTGCGCTTTTTCAAAAAATAGTCTGTTGTTTGCATGTGTTTTCTCAACTGTAGTTTCCTGTAGTTTTACTTTAAGGGAATCTGAATTTTAGAAAACTGCACATGAGTATCGTTATATTCGCCTCACAAACCATGTCATTCCTGCCTCCGCGTCATTCCTGCGAAGGCAGGAAACTCCCAAATGTTGCTGTAATGCTCAAATCTGCAGCCTTTAAGGGTGCTAGTTGTTGTATTAGGAGATTACCGCCTCCGCGGCAATGACGATAAATTCCTTAAGCGAACAGCATTAC
>CAYQMI010000189.1:0-2925 GCA_964418575.1 uncultured Glaciecola sp. | reverse complement strand
AAAAACTCATTGGCGAGAGATTTCATGATTAGACCGACCTTGGGAACGTCAACCGATGGTTCATTGCTGGGCGGCGTTTGTTCCACTTTTGAACAACTCATCAAAAGCAAGGTGAAAGCAAGGATAAGAGAAGTTTTAAAGGTAGGTATCATTGGGCATGTCTCACGGTATTTTTACAAAAACTTAACACCATACGCTTGTTCTTGGAATTACAATTTTCGCTTTAGCCTGTCCAATATTTGAATTATGTACTTATGAAATCCCCCGAGTAATATTGTTAATTCAGTTTACACGAAATATAGGTAAGACAATGCTCAAACTAGCGTCCGAGAGTCTCTGTGTAGCCGCCAAATAGTCAATAGGTTTACTGAGATCAAAGTAAGCTCCAGCATCGTTGTGCCTATGGAGCCCACAATAATATTATTAGTTACCCAGCATAGGGCGCCAAGAAGAAAGCCAATGCGCATTTTAATACCCTTCAGGCAAAAAACCGCATAGGTACCAATACTGGTGCCGAGGATAGGAAACATGTCGTACCAAACATCGGAAATTGCTAATCCCCACGTAAGCGAGACAGCGATAAAGGCATAAGCAACTTTTTGCGAGGACGTTTTAAGAGCAAGCCCAGTGCGAAATGCTGAAAGCACGGCGCTTACTACTGCAGTACTTGCGCCTAACAACGCAAAATGAATAGCATGGTTAATATTCATCACTACCATGATAATTTTTAAGCGCCTGTCGTCTTTTTGATAGAAACATAAAATGCCGAGCGCAAAACTCAACAAGCCAAGGCTTTGTGCAAAAGGGTGCTCAATGAAGCTTTGATAGATGGTGTTGATCACACCACCTGCCCAGCCACCCAAGCACTCGACCACGCCCACTGAAAGTTATACCCGCCTAGCCAACCGGTTACATCAAGCACTTCACCAATAAAATACAAACCAGCTTGAGATTTGCACTCCATGGTTTTGGATGACACGTAATCGGTATCTACGCCGCCTAAGGTAACCTCGGCGGTGCGATAGCAAGCGATGGTGCAGCATATTTACCTCTTATTTTTGTGCGCATGACTTACTGTTTAGCCCAAGTACACAAATAAACTCATAAGACTAAACCGTGGTGATAAAACAAATGGAGAACCGCAAGATTCCAACAACTTAAAAACACAGTCAAATAAAGAATCACTTTTATTTTTTATTGAATTTGGTTTTGGCGTACTTTTATTTCATTTTTTCTTCTGGTCCTTTTAAATCTTTACTATCGTTAGTTTTGGCATATGACGCCAAGATGAAAATTAAGGATTGATAATGATTGATAATACTAGATACATTAAATTCGTAACAATTGCATGTTTGTTTTTTGCAACTAAAGCACTCTCAGTGCCCCCCCCCCCGAAGTTACACAACATAAAGAGCAATTTTCTTCAATAGGGTCTATTGATCTAAGTAACTTACCTTTCAGCAAAATTGAAAGTGACGTAATATTACACTGCGATGAAATGTGTGATTTAGATGAAGTAATTAATACTTTCTTAAAACATAATACACGAGAGTTTGCATCTGAATTTAACATGATAAAAGTTTTTAAAAACAAAGAGCTGATTTACCAAATTACACTGACAGATCATCAAGACGCGCAACCCTACACACACAATGCCTCAGACATTGAGGTCTTGCGAAAGCAATTGAAGGACAATATTCAGTTTTCATTATTTGATGGGGCCCTTTCATGCGAGCATGATACTGATGCCAGCTGCGAGCAATGGTATAGTGAACCAGCAGTCAATAGCTTGTTGAACCAAATAAGAAATTCGTATTTTGTTATACCCGTAGATCAAAATTATATAAATCATCAACGTGAAGCAATAGAGTCGGCTGGCGAGGCTACAGGTGTATTTTTAGCAGCGCTAAATGTAACTCCTCTAACAGCCGGACTTTCATATGCATTAAAAAAAGCAATCGCACAAAGAATGTATGCTGCATTTTTAGCGAGAGGTGGAGCTGCGTTAGCAGGTTTAACTCTGCCACAAGCAATCGCTGCGACTTACCCTCTGGGCGTCGAAGTAGATGACATAATTGTAATTGACGGTGGTGAATGGAGCCTGTATCGAAACAATATAAAAATAAAAGGCACTGGACCTGATGTTTATAACCCAGGTTCTCAAGGCAGCAGCCCTAGTGGTGGAAGCGGAAATGGTAGTAACGGTGCTCCACCGGAAAATATAGGAGGGGCAGGCTATATATTTTCGCCTCAAGTTTCTGTTCTTTGCACAGTCACACAAAGCGGTTTTGCTGGTCCATACGCTAACGGTTGGTTTCCGCCTCGGGTAACATGCTATGTAGGTATAGCCTAAGAGATATTTATGAGCTTTTATTACATTATTTTGATTAGCATTGTATTAATCGCGCTAATGTTTGCAGTAGCGCTTAATGAAAAACCAAATATTGCTCTTATCAGCTCAGTTAATGTTTTATTTGCTGTTATAGCGATTGCAATAAAAGATCACTTTGGCCTGATCAGCCTAGTCTATTCCGGGATTACATATCTGGTAGCAATCGTTATTGTAATTTATATGAGCAATATTATTAAAGAAATAAACAATAAAAAAAGCGGGTAGCATTTTCGTAAATAGATTTCTAAATATGAGCTATTTTTGAATCTTCTACGGCGTATTACTTCGTAATTAAAAGCCAGATTAATGTAAGTATTGAAAGCACTTTTTAATCTGGCTTTTCAATTTATACATGCTCAAAAAGATTTAATTAACTTGATATGGTGTCATGTGATTAGACATTCTTATTTCATATCTACACACAAAAAAGTAGATAACTCCATGTGAATCCAGTTAACATTCTCACACTTGAGATCAAACCACCTGCCCAGCCACCCAAGCACTCGACCACGCCCACTGAAAGTTGTATCCCC
>CAYQMI010000188.1:0-2953 GCA_964418575.1 uncultured Glaciecola sp. | reverse complement strand
GCTAAATCCGCCTCGTAAACGAAAGAAACATTGCGTCTTTGTTGATTCTTGTCTTGGTTAATAAATTGTCTGACGATTTCAGTTTTAGGAAATGAGGCACTGTTTTCGTTTGGGGATGTATTGCCGGTGGCATGGTGATTTACATCGTTATTATGTGGTGAAGAATTATGTGGTGAGGAATGATGTTGTGAGGAATGGTGCTGATGCCCATCGGCACTAAAGCTTGCGGGTGCCTGCAACAACGTCAATGCTAAACTTAGGGTAATGGCAAGGGCCACTTTACTCATATACTTCTCCGAACCGGCATGCTTATTATTTTGCCATTTTATTTAAAATATTTAGTACACATTCTTATTCAGTTTAATACAGCACTAGGTTCATAAAAAAAACCAAAAATGCATTTCTTTAATAAATTGTACGTTTAAATATACAAATTCGTTACAAATAGGATGTGCATTTTAATTTGAACATCGAATTAGCATATACATCCTTTTTATTTCATTGCGAGTGGGGTTAATAGCAATGCTAAATAAGTAAAGCTTGTCTAATATACTCACAATTACATTTCTCAAACGCGTTAACTCTGGACTGCTCTATGAATAAAGCTACAAAAGATGCTATGCAAGATAGAAACCACCTTTCTCATGTTAAATTAACCCACGAAGCGCAGCTTATCAGCAACGGTTTAATTGATATTCCCATGCTGCAACTATTAGATGAGACGGGCGCGGTCAATAAAGATTCAACTTTACCTGAAATAACACGCGAAACTGCACAGCGCATATTGGAATCGATGCATTACACTCGACTATTAGACGAGCGTATGATTGGCGCGCAGCGTCAAGGGCGTATCAGTTTTTACTTGGCAAGTAGAGGCGAAGAAGCCTCTACCGTTGCCTCGGCGGCGGCCTTAAGCGATAACGACATGATTATGTCTCAGTATCGAGAGCAGGGCGCATTGGTGTACAGAGGATATACCACCGAGCAATTTATGAATCAGATGTTTAGTAATCAGCTTGACCCGAATAAAGGTCGCCAAATGCCGATTCACTATGGTGATAAAGCCCTTAATTTCATGACGATTTCATCTCCTTTAGGCACGCAAATCCCGCAGGCTTCGGGTTATGCCTATGGGCAAAAAATGGCAGGCCAGGCGGCAATAACCATCTGTTACTTTGGCGAAGGTGCCGCCTCAGAGGGAGACTTCCATGCGGGTTTAAATATGGCAGCGGTACTTAAATGCCCGTGCATCTTCTTTTGCCGCAACAATGGTTATGCCATATCTACACCGTCAACTGAACAGTTCGCGGGAGACGGCATTGCCTCTCGCGGTATCGGATACGGAGTAAAGACCATTCGCGTTGATGGAAATGACGTATTAGCAGTGTATCAGGCTACTCAGCTTGCTCGCGAAATTGCTTTAGAAGAAAACTGCCCGGTATTGATTGAAGCCATGACATACCGTTTGTCTGCGCACAGTACTTCAGACGATCCAACAGGTTATCGTAGCAAAGAAGAAGAAGAGCAGTGGGCCAAAAAAGACCCTGTGCTGCGCTTTGAAGGATGGCTTAAATCAAAAGAATGGTTTGACCAAGAAGCGATTGATCAATTTAAAGAAAAGACCCGCACGGATATTTTAAACGCATTAAAAGTCTCAGAAAAAGTACCCGTGAATCCATTAGAAGATATTGTTGAAGATGTTTACGACGAAGTGCCGTGGCATTTGAAAAAGCAGCTCGATGAACTCAAAGAGCACGTAAATAAATATCCTCAAGCCTACCCTAAAACCTCTGGGAGGAACTCGTAATGGCGCAAATGAATTTATTACAGGCAATTAATAACGCGCTCATCACCGCAATGGATGAAGACGAAAAAGTCATGGTGTTCGGCGAAGACGTTGGACATTTTGGCGGTGTATTTAGAGCCACATCTAACCTTCAGCAAAAATACGGCAAAGGGCGTTGCTTTAATACACCTTTAACCGAACAAGGTATTATTGGCTTTGCCAACGGCTTAGCAGCACAGGGCTCTGTGCCTGTGGCTGAAATTCAATTTGGTGACTATATTTTCCCAGCTTTCGACCAAATCGTAAATGAAACCGCTAAATGGCGCTATCGCTCGGGCGGGCAGTTCAGCTGCGGCACGCTTACTATCAGAACGCCATACGGCGGTGGTATTGCAGGTGGACACTACCATTCACAGTCGCCCGAGGCCTTTTTTGCGCACATACCTGGTATGAAGGTAGTTATTCCGCGTAATCCTTACCAAGCTAAAGGCTTGTTATTATCCTCAATCAGAGACGACAACCCAGTGTTGTTTATGGAGCCTAAGCGTTTGTACAGAGCGGCGGTAGGCGATGTGCCAGAAACTGACTACACCTTGGAATTAGGTAAAGCAGATTTAGTGAAAAGCGGTAGCGATATTACTTTATTGGCTTGGGGCGCGCAGGTTGAGATTGTTGAAAAAGCCGCAGAAATGGCAGAGAAAGACGGTATTTCGTGCGAAATAATAGACTTACAAAGCATCTTACCGTGGGACGCAGAAGCGGTTTGCGAATCGGTATACAAAACCGGGCGTTTATTGATTAACCACGAAGCGCCACTTACTGGCGGTTTTGCTAGTGAAATAGCAGCAACGGTTCAGCAAGAATGCTTTTTATACTTAGAAGCACCTATCGCACGAGTGTGCGGACTGGATACGCCATATCCTCTGGCGCATGAAAAAGAATACATGCCAGACCATTTAAAAACATACGAAGCCATTAAACGTACAATGGATTACTAGGAGAGATGACTATGACTGATTTTATCTTACCTGACATTGGCGAAGGCATTGTTGAGTGTGAACTGCTTAAATGGTTAGTCGCAGAGGGCGATATAATTGTTGAAGATCAAGCGGTAGCCGAGGTGATGACCGACAAAGCCACGGTTGAAATTCCGGCTATGTACAACGG
>CAYQMI010000187.1:0-2960 GCA_964418575.1 uncultured Glaciecola sp. | reverse complement strand
ACAACGAAGAAACCATAACTAACAACGACGAAACCATAGCTAACAACGACGAAACCATAGCTAACAACGACGAAACGTCATCCTCAGCTCGACTGAGGACCTCGCAAATTTAACCTCGGTGCATTCAAGTACGAGGTTTTCAAGAAATTCCTAAATAGTTTACGAGGTCCTCACTTTCGTGAGGATGACGTTTCTTCGTAGTGAATTTTAGCGTTTCTTCGTAGTTAATTTTAGCGTTTCTTCGTAATTTATTTTAGCGTTTCTTTGCAGTGATTTTCATCAAATACAAAGCTGCTGTTCGCTTTCTAGTCAGCTTGCAAGGCTCGGTTGTGCATCTTCCAGTCATTCGTCCTTCGCATGAGTTTATGTCGGCATAAAACGAGATCATCTCGTTTATCAGCTACAATCTATCCGTTCGCTTAAGACGACGAGTGCTCACTGAAATATCTTTTTAAAATACTCCAACAAAAAATCAACCGTAAGCGTCAACCTTAGTGGATTGAATTCTCGCCCTGCATAACACAAATAAAGTGAACGTGCTGGGAAACTATAATCTGTCAACAAAGGAGTAAGCTTATTTGCAGTTAGATATGGACGCACAATTATATCAGCAAGTTGAATAATACCTATGCTTTTGGATGCTGCTTCACAGCAGACCTCAGGGTCATTAAAGAGTAATTCATCCTGCGGCTCAAAGCTGTTAATACCTCGCGCACTACGAAACTGCCAATGATATTTAAGCCCGCTATCTGGGAATCGATAAGCGATACATGTATGTTCCGTTAGCTGTTCTGGCGTTTTGGGACTGCCGAAGGTTTCAATGTATTCCTTTGAAGCAGCAGTAACTGTATTTATTTCTTTTATATGGCGAGCGATGAGACTTGAGTCAGACGGTTTATCCATCCTAATCGCTAAATCCACTGGGTCGCCAACAAAATCTCGTCTTTGGTCAGAAGCGTCAACATGGTATTCGATTTGAGGATATCGCTTCTTCAAACCTGCTATCGCAGAAACCAGATAGTGTTTGGCGAAAAACTGCGGTGCAGAAATTCGAACTGTTCCGCTTGCGATACCTTGTTGTTCACTAAACACATGTTCTAGTTCGTTGATTTCCTTAACTGGCCCACTTGCACGTTTCAGCAATAGAGTGCCTGAGGGCGTAAGCGACATCGTCCTTGTCGTGCGATTAAACAGTTTTGTATTGTAGCGTTCTTCTAAACGTTTAATCCCCTGCCCGACAGCTGCCGGTGTCATATCAAACACCGCTGCTGTAGCCGCAAAGCTGCCTAATTGAGCAGCCTTTAAAAACAAAGTAAGTGAATGAATATCTGAACGCATAAATTCCAATTATAAAATTTATATTTATAAAGAAAGTATATTATACCATCTAATGTTTTCTATTAAAACGCGCTATGCTTTCTTCATCGAACTAGACGACACTAATTAACCAGAGAACCTATGAAAATTCTAGCACTACTTACACCTAAACAAGATTCGACCCCTGGTGATTTTGAACGCCACATAGTTCAAGAAGAACAGGCTGTATGGGCAGCATATGCAAACGGTGATTTAAGAGAAATGTACTTTCAGGCCGAGCCGCTGGCGGTAACACTTGTTTTTGAAGCCAACGACAAAGACGAGGTTCGCACCATACTGAAAAACTTCCCAATGGTTGCCGCACAGCTTTTTGATATTGAGCTTGTGACCCTAGGATATTGGGCACCCTTTGCGCCATTCATCACAAATAATGCAACTAATAAATCGCTGGAAGTTAGATCAGTATCTTAATCACAACAACTTTTAATTTTGGAGAAAACCCTATGAAAATTTCATTTATTGGAAACGGCGCTATGACAAAAGCACTTGCGGTCAACTGGAAAGATAAGCACGAGCTGTTCATTAGTGGACGCAGCAGCGAGAAATCTGAACAAATGGCAAAAGAGCTAAATGCAATGCACGGTACAATAGACGAGGCAATCGATTTCGCAGATGTACTTCTTCTTGCTGTCCCTGCTGATGTTGCAGAACAAACTCTCGCAGAACATGCGAAAAGTCATGGCTATGCAGGAAAGTTGATTATTGATATTTCCAACCCCGTTTCGCCTGAAACATTTACGACGACGAGAGAGGATAGAAGCTCGGTGACTGAAGTGCTGGAAAAAAACTATCCAAAAGCAATGTTTGGAAAGTCATTTAACATGGCGCACACCAGCGTTTGGCAAAATGCGGTCAAGCTTTACGCTGGCAAACCTTTAAATGTTCTTTTCACAGCGCATGATAATGCGAAACAAACACTAGCAGCACTTATCAACGATATGAAAGCGAATCCTGTCTATTTGGGCAACAATCAACATGCCTATCAACTCGAAGCGTCTGCCGCAATTGTAATTAAATTTTTGTTTGCTGGAGCGCCTGCTGAAACAACACTAAACTTGGTTGACCATAGGTAGACCATTCAAGATGTTTATAGTAAAGGAGCCCAGTGCAAATTAGGCTCCTTACTTATTTTGTTATTGTATTAGCTACTGTTCTTGATGAACATGAAACTGAAAGAAACATACATCTGCCCATTAGTTTTGCGAAAAGTGGCCTAGAACCGGCAAAAACGCAGTTGCTTTAGTGGTTTTCACACAGTCTGCGCAGGAAGCAGACAACAATATTACTTTGAGCATATCAACAAACCTGCGAGCCTTGAGTGGGTAAATCACTCATTCAGTGATGTGCCTCACAACTTGGTGAGCGCGGCAACAAGCTTTCGAGCCTACCACAATCTGTTCTATTCTGAGTTCATGTAGGCAGCCAACTATGATGGCTATGCAGTGTGCCATAGAAGACGCGAACGTTTACTAAAGCAACTGAGTAAGTAGCCATATTAAACAATGTAAAAACTTGGCTGAGCAATTCTACTTATTACGCAGGGCTAATACTCTAAGGTCATATAGCTGCAGTCTTTGACTTTA
>CAYQMI010000186.1:0-2966 GCA_964418575.1 uncultured Glaciecola sp. | reverse complement strand
TCCCTGGTTCGATCCCGGGTCGAGGCACCATTTATTCCAAGAGCCCTGAACAGAAATGTTCAGGGCTTTTTTGTTTTTTAGGTTTGCAACTCAAAAATACCCAGCATTCAACCATAAATGCACCATCACACTCGCAATGTAACCAAGCGCAATCACCGGTGTCCATTTTAAGTGGCCCATAAAGGTATATGCGCCTCGAGCTTGGCCCATAAGGGCTACGCCGGCTGCTGAGCCAATTGAGAGTAAGCTGCCGCCTACGCCTGCGGTTAAAGTGATCAACAACCAGTGACCGTGAGACATTTCAGGTTGCATGGTTAGCACCGCAAACATCACCGGAATGTTGTCAATGAGCGCTGAGATAACGCCCAGTGTAATGTTTGCCGAGGTGGCGCCCCATTGTGTGTAGAGTACATCCGACATAAGCGCTAAGTAGCCCATAAAGCCTAATCCGCCGACGCACATTACTACGCCGTAGAAAAACAGCAGGGTGTCCCACTCTGCGCGCGCTACACGGTTAAATACATCAAAGGGAACCACTTGCCCTAGTGAGCGTAGTCTTTGTTCGTCGCCTTCACGCTCCGCCATGGCTTTTTTGCGGGCAAGAGAGCCTGGTAGACTAACGCGTAAGAAAAACCCAAAGAACTGCAGATAGCCGAGTCCTGTCATCATGCCCAGCACTGGCGGTAAATGCAGTACGGTATGAAATGTCACTGCCGTAGCAATGGTTAATAAAAATAGTGCCGTAATGCGAAGCGCGCCGCGCTTTAATTCGATATCTTCGGCAACGCTCTGAGGTTTGTTGTTAACAATGAAGTAGCTCATGACAGCAGCTGGCACAAGGTAGTTAACTGCAGAGGGCACAAATAAGGCAAAGAACTCGTTAAAGTGTAAAACGCCAGCTTGCCACACCATCAAAGTGGTAATATCGCCGAAGGGACTAAATGCACCACCCGCGTTAGCAGCTATTACAATGTTAATACAGCACAAATTAATGAACTTGTTATCGCCCTCGGCAACTTTCATTACTACCGCACACATCAGCAAGGCTGTAGTGAGGTTGTCTGCAATAGGGGAGATAAAAAACGAGAGTATGCCGGTCAGCCAAAATAGCTGTTTATAGCTAAATCCTTTGCGGACCATCCAACTGCGCAATACATCAAACAAACGACGTTCTTCTAGTGCATTTATGTAGGTCATGGCCACTAGCAAAAATAACATCAGTTCGGCAAACTCTAGCAAGGTGTGCCTGAACGCTGCTTCAGACTGGTCTGAAAAGCCCGCTTGTACATATTGCCAGCCAATAATCGCCCAAATTATGCCCGCAGCAACCAATACTGGTTTTGATTTGCGTAGATGAATTCTTTCTTCGAGTATGACTAAGATGTATGCAGCGGTAAAAATGAAAAGTGCAATAAAGCCCGGCATGGAACTAGTTAAGTCAATTGCACCACTACTGGCAAAGGCTGAAGGTGCAAAGCCGAGCAGGGCGATAATAGTGAGAAGAAAGTACTTTTGCTTGCTCATGATGAAAGTCATATCCATGGTTGAAAAGGCTGAATTGCTTAATGCCAGAAGGCGCAGAATAATACAGGCTTAATCACTATAGGCAATATGAGATACAGCACAACATAGCGTTTGGTCGAATACTGAGCGGCTTTGATATTAAGTTTAGTGTGCCAAATGCTACGTGGCTTCTAATATCAGTGCGAATTTCTTTAAATAATTTCGACTATAAGCCACGAGTACTGAGCTTTTAGTCTTATAGTAAGGCCAAAGATTAACCTAGCGCCAACCAAACGCCTACAAGCACTAACAGCGACCCAGCAATACGATTCAGCCAGCGAATATTGTCGCCTTTGTTAAGAAGAGCCCTTAAGCTTTTGCCGCCACTGGCATAAAGCATCATGCATATAAATTCACAAATCATGATAATGCCTACGAGAATGAAGAGCTGAGTAGCAATGGATTTTTCTAAGCTGACAAAAGGGGGCAGTATTGAAATCATAAAACCCCAGCCTTTCGGATTAGCTATCGCAGTTATAAAGCCTTGGGAAATGAGAGAGCTGTTGCTCATTTTTGCATCTCTTCTAGAAATATCGTCGATGTGCGCCTTTGCTCGCCAGCTGCTAATTCCTAAATATACAAGGTATGCCCCACCAAGCCATTTGAGCCACAAAAACACATTTGGATAGTTCAGCATAATATTGGCAACCCCAAGCACAGCTGCGATTGCCACTAATGCTACGCCAGTCACTTCGCCCAACATCATCCAGAAGGTTCTGCGTAGCCCTATACTCATCCCTAAGGTCATTGCGAGGGTCATACACATACCTGGAGTAATCGAGATGAAAAGAAAAGTCGGTATAAAAACAGCTAGTACTGCAACGTCAGGCATAGTGTGAACTTCAATAAAATTTCAGTGTGATGTGAATGCGTATTTCCAATATAGCGTTAAGCAAAAACTTGTCTTTGAGAAGTTAATGATTCATTAGCGCATTTAGCGTTGTTAAAAGGTTTTGTTCGTCTGCATCTTGAGCGGGTGAGCTAGCTTTGAGAGCTGCTGTTTCTGCGCGTTTTAAGGCATCCCCCTCGAGTGGTTTAACAACAGATTCAATGGCCAGTAAGTCTTCAAATTTACCTGAACATTGAAGCACAACATCGCAACCTGCATGAAGAGCATTTTGTGCCCTTAGCGCCGTGTTGCCACTCAGCGCGTGCATGTCAATGTCGTCAGTCATAATCAGGCCGTTAAAACCGATGTGCTCACGCAAAATGTTTGCAATCACCTTCTTGCTGAAAGTTCCGGGCATTTGCTCATCAATTTGCGTATACAAAATATGAGCGGTCATGAGCATGCTTTGTTGATTAAATGCTTGAAAGGGCAGAAAGTCCCAGTTTGATAGTTCATCAAGGCTTGCGTCTACCCTAGGCAAAGATTTATGACTATCAACGGTGCCTCTACCATG
>CAYQMI010000185.1:0-3112 GCA_964418575.1 uncultured Glaciecola sp. | reverse complement strand
AATAATTCAATTTGTTTGTTACTCAGCACAATTTTGTACTTTTCATCCAATTGCCAATTTTGATCTTCTGTTTTTTGCTCTTTCAGGGCTTCAAATAATGATTGTTGTAACTCATCATATTCCTCCATATCGAGGTATTCGCGAGGACTTTGAGCCAGCGCTTTCGACTTTGCTCTAACGCTATCTGTTGTAGCTGAATCTTCTTGATTAAATCGGTTTAGCTCAGTAAGTCTTTTATATAAATCTGCGATAGAAACGTCAGTATTTAATGGCTTATCTGGTTCTGAAATGTCTTTCGAATCAGCGGATACAGGCGTATTTTCTGTATACTGAACAAGACTCGCTTCGTCTTCAATAGCAGACCTTTGAGCATTATCGGCAAGCATGTTTTGCAGAGCGTTTTCCTGTGCAATTTGCTTAGGTGTTCTTTGCTGCGGCGGACCTTGCTTAAAAGCCCTGCTTTGTGACGGCTGTTCTTTTTGAACATCATGCCTTAGCGATATTGCGTCCATTTGAGATAAGCTTGCCACCTGCTCAGGAGTATTTGACATGCTAGGCTCAATGCCTGACACAAGGCCATTGTCGTTTACGATGTCAGTATTATTTGCGTACTCTGGCTCTAGCATGATGACAAGCATCGCTACCAAGAATATAGAGGCGGCGATGGAGCCACTGTATTGATAACTCAACCATTTGCGCTTTGGTTGTTGGTTGGCAAGTGAATTGCCACTCACATTCTTATTTTCATCTGCTTGCAATTTCGCTTTAGCTAATATGGCAGCGTCTAAACTTGCTGAGGATGTTGGTTTTTGTACTGCTTGATAAGCATTGCTTATCTGAGCATTTTCCGCCTCAGCTTTATTCCCTTTTGAACCAGCATTACTCTCATCACTCATTGTTTTGCCTCCCCAGAGTGAGTTTTGCCTTGAGATGGCTTGATTGCTAAATCTAGCTTTAAGCTTAAACACTCGCGTAATTGTTTATAGGCGGTTCGTAAACGACTTTTTGTGGCTTCTAATCCAGTATTCACAACTTGTGCAATCTCAGGGGCTGATAAACCCGCCTCTTCTTTTAACAAAAAACAGTCTAAATGATGGACCGCTAGTTTAGTCATGCAGTGCTCTATTGCCGCAGCTTGAGCCGCCTGCTCTATACTTTGCTCAGGCAAGTCACGCTGACTAAAGCCATTGTTATCAGCCTCAAGCGCTTCAACTGTGCTGTTAACGTCTCCAGTATGTTCGCTTGAGGATTGGTTGACTACGAGCGAACTTACAAGCTTTAAATGGCGAATGTGATCAATCATTTTGTTTCGAGCGATAGTGTACAACCAAGTGGTAAAGTTAGCGGATGCCTCATACTGAGATGCTGAACTAATAACTCTTCCCCACACTTCTTGAAAAATATCTTCAACGAGGCTTTTATCATGAAGCTGGCGCAACAAATAGCGATACAGGCCACCTTTGTTGCGCAAATAAAGCGCTTCAAAGGCGGCAAAGTCACCGTTTGCATATTGCTGCATTAAGACTTCATTACTGTAGTCGCTCAATCCTTATCCTTACTGAGATGCTTTCAATGAGGCAAACTGAGCCTCTTCGATGGTAGGTTTAACAGATGGCTTGTTAGTCGCCAAACCTAAGGCGCCGGCACTTTTCACCAACTGAATAAACTCACTGCGATAACCAAATGGATCGTCTCCTTTTGCTTTTACAGCGGTATCTGCTATCCATTGATAATCAATTTCAGGCGCATACTTACTGCTTTTAATATGCTGTGCAAAGCTAGCAACTGCAAGCGCAAATTGAAAATCTGAGCTTTGCTCTGAAAAGCCCGTAATTTGTTGCTCTGTGACAACTTGGCGAATAAGCTTACTGTTGTCGCTGTCTGCCGGTTTAAAACGCAGTTTCACCTCGGCCAATTCATCACTATTATTTGCACGCACTGCATTAGGCTGATAGCGCAAACCATCAATAAACTTAGCTTTGCTGTCTACAAGCGTGATTTCATACAGTGCAGTGACGCTGTGCCCAGCCCCTATATCTCCTGCATCGACTTTATCGTTGTTGAAGTCTTCATTTGCCAACGCTCTATTATCGTAACCAATTAAACGATACTCAGCTACGCGCTCTGGATTAAACTCCACCTGCACTTTGACGTCTTTTGCTATGATTTGCATATTCGACTGCAGCTCATCTACCAAGACCTTTCTGGCCTCATTGATGTTATCGATGTAGGCGTAATTGCCATTGCCCGAATCGGCCAACTGCTCCATTAAATAATCGTTGTAGTTACCTTGACCAAAACCTAAAGTGCTTAAGGCAATGCCCTTCTCGCGCTGCTGCTCAATCATAGTAATGAGCGCGTCATGGTCCGTCATACCCACATTAAAATCTCCATCGGTGGCTAAAATCACGCGATTAACACCACCTTCAATAAATGCCTGTTCAGCCAGTTGGTAAGCTTGCTGGATACCCGCGGCACCGTTGGTAGAGCCACCCGCCTGTAAGCTACTTAATGCCCGTTCAATTGCAGATGTGTCGTTACCTGCTGTTGGTTCAAGCACGACGCCTGAAGCTCCCGCGTAAACCACTATCGAAACACTATCTTCGCTATCGAGTTGCTGAGTAAGCATGGTTAAAGAACGTTTAAGCAGTGGCAATTTGTTTGCTTGATTCATCGAACCAGAGACATCTAGCAAGAATACAAGGTTATTGCCCGCACTTTGTGAATCATCCATTTGATAACCCTGCAAGCCAATGCGCATAATATGCCGCTCACTGTTCCAAGGCGATTGTGCAATCGCGGTATTGACACTAAATGGCTGCTCCATTGTTTCGGGCGTTTCGTACTGATAGTCGAAGTAATTCAAAAACTCCTCCACTCTAACCGCATCCGCAGGCGGCAGTACTCCCTGATTAAGCATGCGTCGGACGTTGCTATAGCTTCCCGTATCGACATCCACAGAAAAGGTAGACACCGGAGCTTGGCTTACAAGCTTAACGCTGCTTTCATCAATTGATTGATATGTTTCTGAGCTCGGAACTGAAGCGATGAAATTTGAGGGTAATCGCTGTATGCGGCCGAGCGCTTTAGCATTTGCATGATAGCTTTCTGA
>CAYQMI010000184.1:0-3257 GCA_964418575.1 uncultured Glaciecola sp. | reverse complement strand
TGGCAAATAATTTTGCTGGTGAGCCAGCAAGGTGTGCTGAAAGCATGAGAAGAAACGTGCTGCAGTTGCAAGCACTGGCGACACATTGATTGACAACTAAGGTTTGTAAATGGAAACGTTAAATAGTACAAACTGCATCTTTCATCTTTTGAATAAAGCTAACCGCAGTGGGCTTAGGGTATGGAAGTCATATGTAAAAGAACTAGGCCTTACCGCTGTGCAGGCAAAAATTCTAAGCTCACTTTACGAAAAAGATGATGTCACAATAAGCGAACTTGCCCAGCGTAATGCACTTGATAACGCGAGTTTGACTGGGCTTATCGACCGCATGGAAAGTCAAAAATTGCTTATGCGTCAACCTTATGAGCGCGACAGACGCGTGATTAGCGTAAAGTTAACGCAAGACGGAAAAGAAATCGCTGAGTTAGCAAATGCAGCAATCGCACCATCTAATCGGGAGTTTTTAAACAAGCTTTCAAAGGATGAGCAGGTTATTCTGCGTAAACTATTAAGCAATCTGGACTGACCAGTTGACTTTTTTTGAATAATATTTAATATACAAAATATCATTATATTAAATAAAGGTGTGATCATGGAGTTAGCGTCGCATTACAAAGCATTATCGGGGATGTACCTAAGCTCACCAATCAATACATTTTTTGAGCCCAGCATCGAGGTGTACAACGAAGCTTGCACAGTTGAGGTCGTCGCTAAACAGACATTTTATCATGCCATGGGTGGTGTTCACGGTTCGGTATACTTCAAATTATTAGACGATGCCGCTTTTTTTGCCGCTAACTCGGTTGAAACGGAATATTCGTTGTTAACGGCGAGTTTTACTACCTATATGACAAAACCCATCACTGAAGGTTTACTTGTTAGCAAGGGTCATTTAATCAAAAAGATGGGGCGACAAATTCTCGCTGAAGCAGTTTTGCTGAATGACGGGGAAGAAGTTGGCAGAGGGAGTGGGTTATTTGTAAAGAGCAAATTGGCCTTAAATAAAGTTCCAGGTTATCTTGCTAATGTTTAAAGACAATCACCATGCTAAATCGGCGCTAGAGGTATATCAAAGTATCCAAATTCTCAAAAGCGCTGACCGAGTATAAGGAGAATTAAAGCTATTTACGACCCTCTATAACAGCTGTATTTTTGATTAGTTTGGTTTGTTTAAATGTTCGGTTGGGGACGCTTTGCATGGCATGTGAGTTTTCAAATTCATGCGTAGATAGGCCATTGGTACAGAAAATTGTTGTCTGGCATGTCAAAACTCCTACCATGAAGTACTCTACTTCTTAGTATTGTGTGTTGACTGGTTGTCTATGCACCAAAGTTGAAGTCGCGTTGGATTTTGAAATCGTTTGCGCACTGTTCGTCAGGTGGTGCACGCAAAGGCGGTAATAGAGTCGCAGCAGGTGTTGAATTTGGATATTTCTTGTCTAAATGTGCCAGTATTGTTCGAATTACGACGCTGTCTATGATGCAGGCAATTATGGTTGCAGTGTGTTTTTGACATTTCTCGCATTCGGTAATATCAATATTGAATACTCGTTTCAGCCTTTGTGCCCACGTCATCCCCCTTGCATGGTAAGGTTTATTCGATTGTCCATTCTCTATATTTACGAGCTTAGGGCTGTTCTTTCCTCGTTGTGATGCAGTCACCTTCGCTCTTAGGTTGCTGTTTGGCGCAAACACCCCGAAAAACCGAGTGAGATTGAGTCTTGGGGGTGGAATGAGGGCGGCAAGCTTGCCAATAAAATCAATTGGATCAAAGAATATGTGTGTTTAATCCGGTTACCGGGGCCATCACGATAAGGTGTTTTCAACTCATAACGCACTTTTCCATGTTGCGTCATGCTTAAACGTTGCTCGCTAATTGCTGGGCGGCTTATGTGTAAACACTTGACTGATCAATAGAGTGGCCTAAAGCTAGGATATTTAAAGTCCTTTGCGTGAAAGGCATCACTGGTATTAGCAGACTGTATTATAAAGTGTTCACCAATGTGAGTAACAATACAGGAGTGATTTTTGTCATGGCATAAATCTACCTTTTGCCATTAATTGACTAAGTTATTGCTAACTTCCCACAAACGCTGACCTACTGCTCTATCATAGGATTGTTTTGCCGAATCTTTCTTTTTACCTTTGATAAAGTAACTCCCATTTAGATCAGATGTGCTTGAAAGACTCAAAATATCAATTAACTTGCTAACAGCAGTTTCTGGTTTAGGAAAGAAATGCTTTAGCAAGGCGGTAACAAAAAATGGTGCCCCGCCGCCTTTTGCTGTCATCCGCGTTTTAACCCCGCCTGGATCCGCTGAAATAATCGCAACGTTAGTATCTTTAAGTTTGTATGCATACTCATAGGCGGTTAACACGAGTGCGAGTTTGCTTTGCGTATACGCACCAAAAAACGGTGACCATTTCTTTTCGCCGTTTAAGTTATCGAATTCAATTTTACCATAACCATGAGCTTCTGAAGCCATATTTAAAACACGCCCTTGCTCTGACGCCTTAAGAGATTCCAATAAAAGATCCGTCAAAAGAAAAGGCGCGAGATGATTAATTGCGAAGCTAGACTCTAAACCTTCAGAAGTCATGACTTTATCCTCCAGAGGAATAATACCGGCATTATTTATGAGGAAGTCCAAATGATTAAATTTACTCTGAAAGTGTTTAGCAACTTTCCTTACATCAGCCATTAATGACAAATCGCCAACTATTACATGAATCTTGCTATCGGCCACTTGTTGCATAATTTCATCAGCGGTTTTTTGTGTTCGTTGTTCATCTCGTCCTACTATTACAACCTCTGCCCCTAGCGTGGCAAGTTTGGTCGCCATAATTTTGCCCATACCGTTGGTTGCGCCGGTCACCAAAGCTATTTTGTCTTGAAAGTTAATATCTGCCATTTTGAAATTCCTTACCATAAAGTTGTGAATACAGATAAAGAATATATTATTTGTTTTTATGTAAGTAGTATGTGTTTTTGAGATGCTTTATTGACATAAATGAAATAATGATGACAAAAAACTTGATGACACTTACGAATGAATGGCATCAAAGCAATCATAGATAAAAATACGATAAAATTTAATTTTAGTTATGAATAAGACATTAATAAATATGAACGACTAACTATCGGCTTTCGCAGCTAATATAGCAGTGTTTTCATTGAACCTATTTATAGAGTGTTTGTTCAGAGTATAAGGAGAATTAAAGCTATTTACGACCCTCTATAACAGCTGTATTTTTGA
>CAYQMI010000183.1:0-3325 GCA_964418575.1 uncultured Glaciecola sp. | reverse complement strand
ATAGTCAACGAAATTTATTTGCGCTGACAAGAAAGTAAGGCTAAGGCTATTGTGTGCAGCTAATCCGCACGAAATAGTTTTAAGTGGTTTTACGCAGAGTGTCTTCCACGAAGAGCCGATATAACACAAGCAATCACAACAAAACTCAGCGACATCTTCAGCGCAAGTGATATCGTGCTCATTAACTCTGGGTTTGTGTCGGCGCTAAAGGTGGCGTCACCGATGTAGTAATGCATCATCAAGTTCACAATACTCATGCCCACCAAGTTACCTATGGTGCGCGATAGGTTCATTGAAGCAGAGGCTACCCCTACCTCTTGTTCTTTTACAGCGCCCATAATGGCGTTATTGTTTGGCGTTGAAAACAGGCCAAACCCTAAGCCAACTAAGGCTAAAGACCCACTTATAAAGGCGGCGCTAGTTTGGGTATCTATTTGATTCAAACAAGCAAAACCTAAACCCACAATAACGCAGCCCGTTGTGGCTACTACCCTCGACTGAAATTTATCCGATAGCTTACCTGCCATTGGCGCAACTATGGCCATACAAAGGGCTTGCAGAAGAAGTATTTGCCCCGCTTGAGACGGGCTAAAGCCTTTAATATACTGCAGGTACAAACTCAGCAAAAAGATAATGGCAAAATTACTGCCATACATTAAAAAGGAGGTGGAGAGCGATAAGCTAAATACCCTGCTCTCTTTAAACATTTGCACGCGGATAAGGGGCTCGCGGTCTCGACTTTGATGCACCACAAAGGCAAATAAACTGAATAAGGCTAGCACGACAAGTGCAATGCCAAGCAAGCTTGGCAGCTTACTTAAGCCATAAACTAAAGAGCAGGCAAAGGTGAGAAATATGCCAGAACCTACCCAGTCAAATCGTGAATGTAGCTCATTTTTCCACTCACCATGAAGCTTCAGGCGAACAAAAATTAGTAGAGCAACTACCAAAGGAATTTGGAAATAAAATACCGATCGCCAACCTAATAATTCAGTTAACCAACCGCCTACTGCTGGCGCTAGAGTCAAGCCCACGTAAACACAAGCGGCAACAATGCCAAGCGCAGCACCGCGTTTATGAGAGGGCGTAACCGAAGTAATAATCGCGATGCCTGTACCGAATATCATGGCGCCTGCCGCACCTTGGGCAAAGCGCCAAAACAAAATCCAGTCGATATTAGTGGCAATGGCACACATGCCGGCAGCTACCGCGTTTAATATTAAGCCGCCCACGTAAATACGCTTACGCCCATAGTTATCAGCAAGCTTGCCGAAGGGCAACATAAAGGCGACATTGGCCAAAATATATAATGTTGGCAACCAGCCTACTTTTATTGCATTAGCTTGCAGGTCTTCAGCTAAGGTCGGAATAGCCACATTGACCGCAGCCATGCCCATAGGCGCAATCAAATAGCCTATGCATACTGCAATTAGTGCGGTAGTGGAAAGCGGTAACTTCGACAATTAGTGGCCTACACAAAAATACGGAGAGGATGAAACATAACAATTCATGCCCCAATTAAAGCACATTTACGCGCTTCATCCCAAAGCATGTTTTGAGATATCTTAGATTTTCTAGCCCGCACGTTGCAGAGGCCACACATAGTGTTTATTCTTTAATCGAAAATAAATTAAAGGAGCTTTCAGCGAATATGAGCAAAAATAACAAGAGCGTAGACGCGCCATCTGATTTTCGAACGGTAAAATCATCCCAAGTGGTATTAAAAGAACTCATGATCCCCAGTTACGCAAACTTTGGCGGTAAAGTGCATGGCGGAATTATATTATCGCTGATGGATAAAATTGCCTACACCGCTGCAGCCTCACACAGCAGAGCCTACTGCGTGACCGCCTCTGTCGATTCGGTTAACTTTGTTAATCCGGTAAACGTAGGAGAACTAGTAACGCTGATGGCGTCGGTCAATTATGTGGGGCGTTCATCGATGGAAGTGGGTATCAAGGTTGTCTCGGAAGACTTTAAAAAAGGCATAGACAAACACACCAACACCTCTTATTTCACCATGGTGGCAATAGACGAAACCACTCGGCGCTCTACTCAAGTACCTGGGCTTATTTTAGAAAACGATAAAGAAGTGCGGCGTTTTATTTCAGGTAAATTCCGCAAACACGCAAAATCGCTGTACCGTGAAAAAATACACGAACTGCACGATAACCTAGACCTTGAAGCAGAAAAAGAAAAGTTACTCGTTGAAAACTGCTTTATAAAATACCGCGATTAAAAAATATCACCCCGTCAGGGTTATTGCCCGTAGGATACTCAGCAATGATACTCTGCGTTTGTATATCGATGGCGACTACTTTGTTTTTTAAGTTCAACGACAAAAATGCAATATCAAGGGTAGGATGAAGGCTAATGCCCTGAGGCCCTGCTCCGTCTTCTAAGTTTAGCGTGCCAAGCTCTTGTTTACTCTCGGCATCAAAAAAACGCACGTAGTGATTACGAAAATCAGGCACCATGGCAATACTTTCGTCGTGATTGAACAGCACTCTATACGGAAAGCTAAAACCATCCCATGTTGCAATCACCTTCTCGCTGCTCGGTTCAACAACGCTTAACTTGCCGTCTTTATTAGCTCCATACCAAATATTACCGCTGGTTTTACGACAGTTAATTGCCTCTGGCATAGGCTCAGTTGCAATATCTTTAAGCTTTTTCTGCGATAAAACATCCAGCACCGATATAGAGTTGCTGCGGATATTGGTGGTGTAAATAGTGTTCTCGTCCTCGCAAAAAGTAAGCATGTGAGTAGTTTGCTGCGCGGTATCAATCGCTGATACGAGCTCTGAACTGAATATATTCACCATGCCAAGCTTTTGGCTTTTACCCGACGTAAATACTACGTGCTCGTTGTCTTTTAAAAAGCGAATGCCGTGAGGGCCTGGCGTAGTTGGCAAGGGAATAGTACGCGCCACTTCAAGCGTGCTTAAGTCAAACACAGTAAGACTATCGCCACCTACAAAATCAGTGCTTACTGCCCATTTTCCATCGTTTGAAATCACTAACTCGTGAGGGCCCTCACCTGTAGGCAAAGACTTCACGATGCTTTTGCTGGCAAGGTCGATGATGCTGATACTGTTGTCAGACTTATTCACGACCGCAAGCATGCCTGCATTATTGCCTACAAACCGTTCTTCAAGGGCATTCTGGGTTTGCTCGAACGCGCTAAGCTTAGAAGCAAGCAAGAAAAGGCCAATAGTTAATAGACGCTTCATGCTGAATTACCTCGGTGGAAAACCGCCCATGCCGCCTGGTGGCATCATACCGCCCATGCCGCGCATCATCTTTTTCATGCCGCCGCCGCCCA
>CAYQMI010000182.1:0-3372 GCA_964418575.1 uncultured Glaciecola sp. | reverse complement strand
AAAGACTGATTAAACGCTCAATAGCCAATAGCAAGCCCACAGCACCTACTATCAAGATGATGTAACCTACCAAACCACCTTGCTCAACACGCTCTTTAAGGCTAGGTGCTTGTACCAGCAAGCCAAGAATAGAGCCGCCTGTAGGATCTAAACCAAAGCGAACTACATCACCGTTCGAGGCTTCTAGATCCGTAATAGATGTTAAGAAACGGTCGGCTGGTTGACGGATTAATTCAGAAACTGTACCTGTTACGCCGTTAAACTCAAGATATTTACCGTCAGCAACTAGTGCAAAAGGACCTACTCGCGTAACTTCTTTAGTCACTTTCTGACCACCAGCTTCAACCACTTCGGTATTAAACTTAGTGACCTTGCCCGATTCAGTCATTTCGCGCTGCACTTCAAACCAAACACGCTCAATTTCTTCAATAGAGGCTAACTTAGAAGAAGAGCCCATTGATTGCGCCATTTCATCTAAAAAGGTGGCACGGTTTGGAATTTGTGCAGATATTGGCGAGTTGTAAAACTTATTTTTTGTGTCCCCAGCAACTTGCTGCAACACACCAAACAACTCTTTCAATGAGCCAAGGCGAGTATCTAACGCGCCGTTTAGGTCGGCTAACTTAAATTCATTTTCTTCAAAGTTAGTTTCAAGTTGCTCTGAAGTGCGAAGCATTGCATCTCTTTGTGCAATGGTTTCGCGTAAAATGCGGTCTTGTTCTGAGCGCTGAGCAATAAAGTCTTGTTCGCGGGCTTCATTTTGTTGAGACTGCGAAAACTTACCCTCTTCTAGCTGCTTTAACAATGCATCTAAATCGAGCGCGCGCTCATTTTCCTGTGCGTTTGCGGTACAAGCAAATACGCTGATTAGAGCTAGCAATGCGGCCTTGCTGACCAACGATTTCATGAATGATGGAAAATTACGGTTCATTTATCTAAATCCTTAGTCTGTGATAGCCACTGGCACCATGAGTAAATCGGGTGCTAGTTGTTTTTTCGCGATACGCAAGCCTTTAGTTACCTGTGTGCGGTAGCTAGAATCAAGCTCTTCCCACTGGCGCGTTTGCTTGTTCCAAAGACCTTGGCGTGATGCATCTCTTGTTTGATAAAGTAAAGCCGTGCGACCTATGCGCAAAAACTCAACTTCACGGTCTTGACCGTCGATACTTTGCAAGCCAGAGTAAGCTTCTATGGTACGTCCGTAGTCCATTTCAACTTGGAAGGCTTCCATCACTCGACGAAACTTCTCCGATGGGGCAACGTCCGCTCTATCCATCATGATTTGTAAATCGGCGATGCGGTCTTGACGCTCTTGTTCCAAAAACGGAGTATCTAGCGAGATGAACTGTTCAAGACCTGCAATCATCTTTATCATCAATGGCGTAATTTGGCGTTCAATTACACTCACTTCATCTATTGCATCGTTTAAGCTTTGCATCTCATCTTGCTGATTTTGAATCTGTCTTCTTAACTGGCCGTTATAAACCTCAAGGCCTTCCATTTCTTTCATCAAGGTTTTGTACTGCTGCAACTTACTGTCGATTTGCCCCGCAATGTTGTCGATAGTATCCTGCGACTGCTGGGCTGATTCGTTAATTTCTTCTGCTGTTTGCTGAGCAGGTTCGAGATATTGGTCTTCTTGTGATTGCGCTGGCGCTGCAGTCACAATAGCCATGAATAGCGAAACTGACATGGCAACAATAGGGGTTAACACCTTCATACAAAATCCTAGTGATTTAAGTGGACACTTTTGACGAATTACATTTAGAACTCGCCCTAATTAATCGGAAGAAGGATAGGGATTATCTATGACAGTTTTATTACAAGAAGGTCGAATAACGAGGTATTCATAAATCTGTCATAATTCAAATTAGCTTCTTTTTTCCCATTATTTTTTTATAAAAACCTGACAAGCAGTTAATCTTTCTTCGAGTGTTTTCGTTATAAGTTCTTACTTACAATATGCGCGGCGTTTAAGTCAGCGCGGTGATTTACTATTTAAGCTTAGTTAAGGGATTTCTATTTTGAAATACACAGTACGTTATGCATTCAGTCTTATATTGTTGTTAAGTGCGACACAGGTAGTTGCCTCCAACACCTCCGGCGTGCATGGACCAAATGTAGATGCAGATGATCGCAGTATGCAGCTGCGTATAGCGCTATCACCAGGCGATGAAGATGGTGAAAAGGACAATTGGGCTACACGCCTTCATTATCAGCATGCTTTTAACGACAGAATTAGAGCTCGCGTAATATTGCAATATCGCGACCGCGGTAATTTTGAGTATGAGTACTTTCGTGGAGAGCTGCTATACAACTTTAAAAAGCAAGCTGCTGATGGCATTTGGTCCTCGGGTGTTCGTTTAGACGCACGCCAACGGCGCAGCGACAATCCAGAACAAATATCCTTAAACTGGACTAACCAATGGAATTTATCAAACGGTATTCGTATACGTGGGGTATTAATTGGTGCATGGGAATTTGGTAGCGACCGAGCATTCAGCGGTACAGAAATTGAAACACGCTCAAGCATTAGCAAAAGGTTAGACAACGGCCTGCGATTAGGCCTTGAAATGTTTAATGAGTTTGGCGAAATAGGTGATTTTGGCTCGTTTAACGACCAGTCCCACCAAATTGGCCCCATGCTTGGTGGCAGTATCGGTGATTTAAAATATGAAGTTAGATATTTAGCCGGGGTCTCTGATGGCTCGCGTGACCATAACTTTGGCCTGCGCTTTAATAAGGCGTTTTAATCGGCTTAAATTTAAGCTGAACATGCTATTATTGCGACGACCCGTTGTGCCCATAGTCTCATAACGCAATATAGATGGGCTTCAACTTCCCAATAATTCAATGTGGCCACTGTTTCATTAAAGTGGCCTTCAGTATTCTAGAATCATGACCCAACGCAAGTATTGTGAGCATTGTCATTATCCAAAAACCACATGTATTTGTAGCAACATTACAAAGCTAAATGTGGATATCGCGGTAAGCATACTGCAAGACCCTAGTGAGCAAAAGCATGCTAAAAACACCGCCCGCTTAGTTCCTCTAATTTTACCTCAAGCTGAAATATTTATTGGCCTAATGCCCAATGATTTTGTGTCTGTTCGGCAAAAAATAAACAGCGTCATAAACTCCGTTGTTGTCTATCCCAACAACAATGCAAAGTCTCTTGATGGCAAAACGCCTCAAGCGCAAAAATACAACCACATCATTATCATCGACGGCAGTTGGCGCAAAGCAAAAAAGCTCTGGCTGAATAATCCGTGGCTTCACTCACTCAGTGGTGTATCGCTCAGCAGCAACGAATCGTCTCAGTATCATATTCGCAAAGCACCGTTTGCAAATAGCTTTAGCACCATTGAAGCA
>CAYQMI010000181.1:0-3466 GCA_964418575.1 uncultured Glaciecola sp. | reverse complement strand
TTGGAGATGCGTGAAGCTGGCGCTCACACTATTGGTCAGAATGAAGCAAGTTGCGTGGTGTATGGTATGCCTAAAGAGGCGTTTAAATTAGGCGCAACAGAGATTGAGTGCGCCTTAGACCTAATGGCCAGTAAACTATTGAAACTGGCCAGTGCATAAAATGATTATCGAACTTAAGCGAGAGGTTGGTCAAACTCGTCAGGCTTAGGATAGTCTCCTTCAATGTCCACCAACTTATCATCCACGAAGGTTAAAATAAGGTGCTTTTTGATATCAGCTCCGCGCTTTGCCATACCGCGTTTCATTTCGTAATAATAATACCAAGTATCTTCATCAAAACTGTCTTGCACAACAGGGTTGCCTAACACAAAACGTACTTGCTCTTTAGTCATTTCTACACGGAGTTTGTCCACATCTTTTTGATCTAAAAAGTTACCTTGGGGCACGTCTATACGATATATCCAATCTGTACATCCGGCTAACAAGGTAAACGATACTAAAATGATGGTTAAAAACTTCATAAGACTTCCATATAAAAAATTCGCTAGGGATACTACCTCACTTGCATCTGACCAATCAATCTATAATTGGTTCACGCCCCAAGCGATAGGTTTATACTGACACTGAGTGTTTAAATATTCACCATTTTAAGTCAATAATCCTTAAAGTTTAAGCAAATCCTTAGCATTTGCGATGGCCGTGTCGGTGAGTTCGTCACCTGCTAGCAATCTGGCAATTTCGTTTACGCGCTCCTCTTTAGTTAAACGCAGTACTTTTGTTTCAGTGGTAATACCGTCGGTTAACTTTGTCACAAAGAGTTGATTATGCGCTTGAGCCGCAACTTGAGGTAAATGCGTTACGCAGATCACTTGAGATTGTGCCCCCAACTTGTTTAATAACTTACCTACAATCGAGGCTGTTTGACCGCTAATACCGGTATCAACTTCATCAAATACCATAGTAGGAATGCTATAGTCTCTAGAGCGAATAACCTGTATCGCTAGACCAATTCGAGCGAGCTCACCGCCTGATACAACTTTTTCGAGCACATCAGGTGCCTGACCAGGGTTAACTGACACTAATAATCGTATCTCATCATTGCCCTTTGATTGGGGAGACGCTTGCTCATGATGCACTATTTCAGTTGTTACCACCGCATGAGGCAAGTTCATCTGTTGAATACTTTGCGCTATTTCTTCAGACAGTTTTGTGGCTGCTTGCTGGCGAGATTCGTGTAACTTGAGCGCACACTGGCGATAATGCAACAAAGTCGTTTCAAAACTCTCTTCTAAACTGGCTAATGAAGCTTCTTCATTTTGTAATTCGCTTAACTCTGCTGCCAGGGTGGCATGTGTATTGTGCAAAAGCTCGGGCGCTACAGCATGCTTGCGCGCTAAATCTAGACATGTTGCATAACGTTGTTCGATTGCTTGTAAGTGCTCAGGGTCTGTCTCCAAGCTAGACTGGTAATGAGAGAGCTCTGAATACGCCTCTTGCGCTTGTATAACCGAGTTTTGCAGTAAATCGTAGGCCTCTTGCAAGGCCGCATCTGTATCAAGCTGATCTTGTAAGCTTTTCAAAGCTGAGTTCATCAGCGAAAGGGCGTTACTTTGCTCATCGTCTTTGAGCAAGTAACATGACTTTTCAGCCACCTCGATAAGCTCCTGCACGCTGCTAAGCTTTTTAAAGTCGGCTTCGAGTAACTCAAATTCGCCCTCTGCAATAGCAAAAGCATCGAGCTCGTCTACTTGATATTGCAACAAGCTAACTCTGTCGAGCCGCTGCTGCTGTGCAAGCTGCAAAGCTTTGAGTGTTTTGGATTGTTGTAAATACTCACCATACGCTTGCTTCGTATCGTCTAATAGCTTTTGATGCTGGGCATAACCGTCAAGCAGGGCGAGTTGATTATCGGGTTTTAAGAATTGATGATGGTCGTTTTGACCATGGATATGAACGAGCTTTGAGCCAAGCGCTTTTAATTGCGCTAGGGTAACAGCAACACCGTTAATAAAGGCCTTAGAGCGTCCTTCTTTGCTCACCACTCTACGAATAAAACATTCGTCAGCGTTGTCTTCTTGAGAAAGCATTTCTTCGTTGAGCCAAGCTTTTACTTTTTCAAGTTTATTAATATCAAAGTGGGCAACAACCTCAGCACGTTGGGCGCCTTGGCGCACAATATTTGATTCGGCGCGCTGCCCTAAACATAAACCTAGTGCATCTAGCGCAATAGATTTACCTGCACCCGTTTCACCGGTGATTGCCGTTAAGCCTTTGTGCAGACTCAACTCAACATGTTTAACCACAGTAAAATTTTTGATATCAATATGAACAAGCATAAACAAGCTCCTATAAAAGATACTGATAATATATACAGTATTTTATACAGTGTAAAGACTGTCTTTTAGTTAGGATTTGTATGACGCTGATTTTGCTTAATTTCTAGTAATTTCTAGTGTGCTGAGAAGCAAGATTAATACAGTTTACTGCCCCAATTAAGCTTTGTTCTCAATACGTTAAAGTAGTTGTAGTCAGGCGGGTGGACTAAGGTAAGGTGCTTTTTATTTTTGCGAATTTTTACGTAATCACCAGGCTCAACCGCAATTACAACATGGCTGTCGCAACTAATTTGCACGCTGTCGGAGTTTTGCTTGGAAATTTTGAGCGTTATTTCGCTGTTGGCATCTACCACCACTGGGCGATTACTCAAAGTATGCGGAAACATCGGCACTAAGGTTAGTGCGTCTAAGTGAGGGACTAAAATTGGGCCGCCGCCAGACAATGAATATGCAGTAGATCCTGTGGGAGTGGCGATAATCAATCCATCGGAGCGCTGACTGAATACAAAGTCGCTGCCCACATAAAGCTCAAATTCCATCATGTGTGCCACTTTGCTATGGTGCAATACTACTTCGTTTATTGCGCTGTGCGACTGCTGTAGTTTGTCTTTTCGAAAGACTTGCGCTTCAAGAATGAAGCGCTTCTCTCGGTATACTTTATTGTTGAAAATATGTTCAAGTTGAGCACTGATGTCTTCAGGATTGATATCAGTTAAAAACCCAAGGTTACCTCGGTTTACGCCCACTACATCAACATCATATTCTGCTAAAACTCTCGCCGCGCCAAGCATATTGCCGTCGCCACCAACAACTATGGCTAAATCGGCTTGCGCCCCTATCTCGCTAAGACTAGCAGCATCAAGGCAGTTGGTCATGCTTTGTGCAATGCGTGATTCTAATAATACCGTGCAATTGCGTTTTTTAAGTTCTGAGATCAAAACTTCTATGCTGGCGTGAGTGGCTTCATGACTGGGTTTGCCAATCAGTCCCACGGTGTTGTAGCGCATAGACGAATCCCTTAAACGTTAAGTTTATCAACAGATTATACAAGCTCACGCTACTTGCAAGTAAAATGTTAATTTGCCTGCTAGATACAAGCCTAACTGTTTAATAGTCGAGCTAATATTTAT
>CAYQMI010000180.1:0-3495 GCA_964418575.1 uncultured Glaciecola sp. | reverse complement strand
CGTTGGGCAGGAAATCGAGGTCTGTTGATGCAACACTGGGCAAATAAAGGCTATGTTGTTTTCAGTGTGGATAACAGAGGGGCAAATTATAGAGGAAAAGCATTTGAAGACCCTTTGTATCGCGCAATGGGCGCAGTTGAAGTCGACGACCAAATAGCCGGCGTTGAATTCTTACGCACGCTAGATTACGTCGATTCAAAAAATATCGGCGTACATGGTCACAGCTATGGCGGTTACATGACGCTTATGGCTATGTTCAAAGCTGGTGATTACTTTGCTGCGGGAGTATCGGGCGCACCGGTAACCGATTGGCGCTTGTACGATACCCATTATACTGAGCGTTATATGGGTGACCCAAGAGAGCTTGATGACGCTTACACTGCTGCCAGCGTATTTCCCTATGCCAAGGATCTTAAAGGCGATTTATTGATTTATCACGGTATGGCAGATGACAACGTGCTGTTTACCCACAGCACAAAGCTCTATAAGCATTTACAAGACTTAGCGATCCCTTTCCATACTATGGATTATCCGGGCAAAAAGCACAGTATTAGAGGCAAAAATACGGGCATTCATTTGTATCATACAATCACAAACTTTTTTGATACACATTTGCAAAACTAAGGCGTATTAGTACGCTAGAATTTAAAAGTATCAAGGCCGCTAAGGTGGCCTCATTAGCTTGCAAACCACCCAAAGGTAGCTTGAAATTATGCTTACATTTGCTGATGTACAAGCGGCGCACAAACTAATTAAGCCTTACATCAAACACACGCCTGTTGTGCACTCTAGCCTACTTAATCGATACTTGGGGCATGAGATATTTTTTAAAGCCGAATGCCTGCAAACCACCGGCGCGTTCAAGCTTAGAGGCGCCACTCACTTTTTGAGCCAGCTAAAGCAGCAAAACTGTTTACCAAAGCACATTGTTGCCAATTCATCCGGTAATCATGCGCAGGCCGTGGCCTATGCCGGCGCTCTTTTTGATATTCCTGTGACCATTTATAGTGCCGCTAATATTTCTGAAGTAAAGGCAGCTGCAACCGTTGGCTACGGCGCCACTCTAAAACGCTTCCCTACTCGCATTGAAGCCGATGCGGCGGTTGCTCATGATAGCCAAGAAGATGGCTGCGTATGGATCCCGCCTTTTAACCATCCATACATTATTGCCGGGCAAGGTACCGCAAGCCTAGAAGCACTCGAGCAAGTTGATGATATTGATATGATTGCCACTCCCTGCGGCGGCGGCGGTTTATTAAGCGGTACCATTATAAGCGCGAGGGCACTTAACAAAGATATTAAAGTAGTAGGCGCGGAGCCACTCAACGCCAATGATGCCGCACAGTCATTACGAGCAGGTAAAATAATACCACTTGGTCATGCAGCCAATACACTTGCTGATGGCGCAGCAACACCTAGTGTGGGTGAGCATACTTTTGAAATATTAAAAACGGTAGATGATTTTTACGAAGTCAGCGAGCAAGACATTATCTACTGGACTCAGTGGCTTCAACATCTATTAAAACTCCATATTGAACCTACCTGCGCCATGACTATGCAAGCTGTAGTAAACTGGTTAAGCAAACAAAATAACAAAAAACGCGTGATGGTTGTCATTTCTGGCGGCAATATAAGTCAAGCCAGTATGCAAAATATTTGGCAAGACGATGCGCTTTCATCCATCCCTAATATGTCATTAGCAAAGGACAAATAATCATGAGTTCATTCTTTTCAATCATGCAGCATTCAAACAAGCTGCGTAAGCCAAATTACTCAGTGCAAAAGCTTGCTTTAGCAACGCTTGTTTTCTGTTTATCGGCTTTCAGTGCACTCGCTAGCCAGCACTATTTTAGCAATATCAATGGTTATACCCTTAATTCAAAGGGCGAGTTAGTCCAGTTTAAAGAACTGTATATTGTTGATGACAAGGTTCAGCTCATTGGTGAAGACTTAGCTGTGCCTGAGGGAATAGAGGCTCAGGACATGCAGCAGGCGGTCATGCTACCGGGCATAATAGACGCTCATGGCCATATTTTAGGTCTCGGTGACAATCTCATCCAAGTAGATTTAAGAGGCACGAAAAGCGAGCAAGAGGCCGTAGCCAGGATAAAGGCGCATATAGCCGCCAATGGCGCTCAAAAAGACGGATGGATTTTGGGCAGAGGATGGAATCAGGTACTGTGGCCAAATCAAACCTTTCCAAGCAAAGCTAGTTTAGATGAAGCCTTTCCAGATACGCCCATTATGCTGTCGCGCGTAGATGGTCACGCCGATTGGGTAAACTCAAAAGCATTAGAAATAGCAGGTATCGACGCGCAAACACAGTCACCTGCTGGCGGCGAAATTATCAAGGATGAAAATGGTGAGCCCACGGGCTTACTAATAGACAATGCGGCCTATTTAGTTAGTTCTAAACTGCCACCCGCCAGCAAAGAAAGTCTTATTCAAAGACTTAAGCTAGCAAGTGAGCATTTACTATCTCTTGGTATTACTAGCGCTCACGACGCAGGAATTAGCGAAGAAGTAAAAGCGCTTTATGTTGAGCAAGCAAATTCGCAAGCCCTTAAATTTAGAATATACGCCATGCTTTCAGCTACTGACCCCAATATAGAAAAGATGCTAAAAGAAGGTCATGTGAGCGATGAGCAAGGCTTTTTATCAATCAGAAGTGTGAAAGCTTATGGTGATGGCGCGTTAGGCAGCCGCGGCGCAGCTTTATTGGCACCTTACTCAGACGATCCCCATAACTCTGGCTTGTTGGTTACACCACAAGAAAACCTGCCGATGCTATTTAACACAGTGATTGGTGCGAACTTTCAGCTTAACTTTCATGCTATTGGCGATCGCGCCAACCGTTTAGCCTTGTTGCAATTTGCCCGAACCTTTGAGAACTTTGAGCAAAATACGCAAAGACACCGCATTGAACACGCGCAGGTGGTTGCGGTTGAAGACATTCCCCTATTTAAAGAGTACGGCGTTATCCCATCTATGCAGCCCACTCACGCCACAAGCGATATGAACATGGCCGGCGACCGTTTGGGAGAAGCACGTCTTAAAGGCGCATATGCATGGCAAACCTTTTTACAACAAGGTTCGGTCATTGCTTTTGGCAGCGACTTCCCCGTTGAGCTAGCAAACCCTTTCCATGGCATTCATGCCGCAGTAACCCGCCAAAACGCAATGGAACAGCCACAGGGTGGCTGGATAGCCGAGGAATCGGTAAGTCGCCAGCAAGCATTTAGAGGTTTTACCCTTGACGCTGCATATGCCGGTTTCCAAGAAGATATAATTGGCACGCTTGAGGTGGGCAAAAAAGCCGACTTTATTATTGTTGACCGAGACATATTTGAAGTAGACGCTCCATTAATTCGCGATACTCAGGTAGAGCAAACATGGGTTAACGGCGTGCGCGTTTACTGATAACCGTTAGTGCGCGTGATGTAAATAATTGCGCGCTTAAAGTCATCTAAGCAAAAAAACCATAGCTAACAACGA
>CAYQMI010000179.1:0-3498 GCA_964418575.1 uncultured Glaciecola sp. | reverse complement strand
CCTGTCATCGCCATTTTATCGACCATAACATTACCAGATATTATCAGCCCTACTCCACCTTCAGCCCAAGCACTGTAGAGCCTCATTAAAGCAGTAGATGGAAAATGATCTTGGTCAGCCATGTTTTCTTCCATGGCGGCTTTTACGGCTCGGTTTTTTATGGTCTGTCCACAGGGAAGTGTAATAGGGTCAAATAGCATATTTTTTGATGGCTTTTTACTAAGAATACTTTAATGGGATTTGACCATGGGAAGATGGGGCATGCAAATTAACTGTGGTGACCTTTGCCTATCACTTTTTTCTATATTAAATCACGGGTAGAGCCTTTCGATTAAAAGAACGCCATTCCCACGACATTGCAATGCTGTTCGCTTAACGAAAAACGTCATTCCTGCGCAGGCAGGAAACTCCTAAATATTGCTGTAATGCGTAAATCTGCAGCCTTTAAGGGTGTTAGTTGTTGTATTGAGAGATTACCGCCTTCGCGGTAATGACGATAAATTGCATAACGATGCTCGCCTAATAAAAATTGTCATTCCCACGAAAGTGGGAACCTCCAAAATACTGTTGTAGCGTCAAATTAAACAGCCTTTAACACTTTTTTTGTTGTTTTTGGGGGTTCCCGCCTGCGCGGGAATGAGGACGCTGGGCGTTCACGTGAGCTATTAAGCTTTTAAAATTGATACTGCATATAAACACCAACATTACGTCCAGCACCGGGAACTTTGTCGCCCTTGGCTATTTCCGAATCATTTATTCGATTTACGCCAGCAAGATGGTCTGCATATTCAATATCCAGCAAATTCTCAGCAATGATACTGACCTGAAATTGCTGCGTTACTTCATACACCACGTCGGTATTGATGATGACGTAGCCTGACGTTGGCGTCTCGTTTTGTTGTTCCGCTACTTTATTTTGCGCCGCAATTAAACGGGATGACAAGCGCCAGCTCCAATCGTTGCCTGTATAGTCAACTTGTATGTGCCCTGATAGCGGAGCAACTCTATATAAGTCTTGCTTTACAGGAGAGGTTTGCTTTCCACGCACATATTCAAGCCCTGCACTGACTTGCCATGCTTCACCAAGCGCGGATAAGGCATTTAGCTCTATGCCAGTTAATTTAGCATCGGTGTTGTTCCATTGCAGAGGAGGCGCGATTGAGTTCATCATGGCAATGTTATTTGCCGCTTGGTTAGTTGACGGCGTTCCTAAAATATAATCATCCACTTTAGAGTGGAAAACACTGGCCGAGATTGCGCTGCTTTTATTGTGATACTGAACACCTACATCCACCTTCATCGCAGTCTCTTTTTCTAAGTCTAAATTACCAATATAGTTTCTACCATCCGCTAAGCCAGCCGATACGCCTAATGGAAACCAGCTGTATAGTTCGCTGTAAGTCGGCGCTCTGTCTTTTATTGCTGCAGATACCGTCGCTGACCATGCAGATGAAACAGGAATATTTAACTTTGCTACCACATCTGCCAAATTAAAGCTTTTGTTACGGTCTGCTGCGTTGAAGTCATTCTGCAGCGTTGCGACATTCGGGTTCATCATCGCCATATTAGTTGAGACCGGTTTTGCATCGGCAAATACCTCCGATATACGAGCTCCTAATTGCCATTGATAGCTTTCAGCTCGCTGTGTATATTCTCCGTACAAAGATACTCTGTCGCGCTCAACATTATTAAAATTATTTATAAAAAACATCGGATTGTTAGGATTAGTAATATATGACTGATGCTCTCTTTGATACAACTCACCACCAACTTCGAACACCTTGTCATCACCGCTATAAATAGCGTGCGAGTTAATGCCACTGGCCTCGCTGTCAACGCTGTTTAACCTAAACATCGCCGGCATAGGCGGTGTTCTTAATTCATAGTTGTTCATATCGTGTTGATTTTGATTACCAAATATTTGCGTTTGAATGCTCCAATCATTGCCTGCATCAAACTCATGATTCAGTCGATACCAAAGTGCATCTACAAAAATGATATCCATCGCCAAGGCTGGCGTACCCGATTCATTAGTATTGCGTTTCGCAACAGATGCATCAATACGATGTTTGCCTAGTTGTGCGCCTGCTTTCAGTTTAATCGCGTTTCGTTCATAGAACGTGGATGGCACTTGTCGCCCCGCGCCATCATCGTAATTATCTCCCTCTTGTACATCACCGCTTAGGCCAAAATACATATTGTTTGCAGAGCTAAATATCAAAGCACTTAGCGCCCGATTATCGTTTGTGAAATAGCTGGCAGTGGCCCCCCCCTGAGTTAACCAGTCGGCGCTTTCATTAATATCAAAATCGTATTCATTAATCTCAATGGCTCCGCCGAGGGTTTCAGCTCCGGCTGAAACTGGCGCTATTCCTTGGTGTAGAGTAACCGTTTGATAAAGCGAGCCAATAACGTGAGACAAAGGGCTGTCCATCGCGTTCGGACCTGCTCCCGCTACTTCCGCCCCATCAATGTTCACTCTTACTCTATCACCAAATAAGCCTCTATATTGCACCACGCCAGATACCGCACCGTTGCCATTTACATTGACTCCTGGCAATAACTGCAGCTGACTACGTAGGTCTGGCGAACTGGCATGATTTAGCTGAATTTCAGATTGATTAGCAAAGCTATTTACCCTGCCTATGACTTCAATGCTTTCGATATTGTTATTGTCTTGCGCATAAACGCTTGGTGCATTCGCTGCAAGCGCAGCAAAGGGAATTAAATAATGTGTAAATTTCATTTTTTTATCTCTTCAACAGCGCCAAAGACGCTGTTTGATTAAAACAGTGCTTATATTTCAAAACTTGCAGGCAAACAGTCCACAAATCGAGGTTTTAAAAAGCGTGTGTAAAGTGTTTTAACTAAAAGAAATAAAAGGAGGGGCGCGTGAAACAGGAAGTAAAAATGCACGGGGCAAAGCGCTAATCTGTATTAGATTTGGCAATTGCAAAGAAGATACGGGCACAATTTCAGTAGAAAGCTGAGCAACTACATCTAGGCTGGCGTTATTATCAAACAGTAGAGAAGAGAAACAAGCTAAGCTCATGTCGATGTCTGTTACATCGCTAGGCTGCTCTATCTGAACTATTTCTCCAGTCTCGAAGTATATTTCACTGTTTATCCACTTTGTGCTTGTACCTGTGCAAATCACCAATACATTTTGCTGCCCTTGCGCATTGAGCATACGCAAATTATGACCAGAGACAGCATTTGATAACGCCGACTGCATGGCCATGAGCAAACATAAAAACGTGAGTAGTTTAGTACGCATGGATTTCCTTATTAACTTCACGCTCTAAGCTAGCAAACAAACAATTACAAAGTCTATAACAAATTGCTTTTTATCGACTTTTGCTGAGTTGAATCAAAGTTGGTCTATTGAAAATTAAGAAAATGGCACTATATACAGCCATAGTGGATATGTTATTATTCACAATCATTTCGGGGCTGCTCTGGATTCGACAGGATTCAATGATGCCGGAGGTGCATGCA
>CAYQMI010000178.1:0-3664 GCA_964418575.1 uncultured Glaciecola sp. | reverse complement strand
CATGCTTAAATTAATTTTTACACTCAGTGCCGCTAGAATTGTGAAGTACAAGGCGCAAAAGTCACGTAATAGTTATTCTATTGCTGGCTTTTGCAACGCAGTAATTCGCAATTCTAGCGGTGCTGAGCGCCGTTTCTTAAACAGGATTCAGGTTATTTATTTAGACGTCAAGGCCGACTGAAGTACTTGCGCATGCTCAGCTAAGTCATGTCCTAGGTCGGTTAAGTAGCCACCGTCAGGCTGTTGCACTACTCCTTTTTCAAACAGGCGCTGCGCAGCGGCAATAACCTCAGGAGCAGCATCTTTATGCACTTTTAGACCTTGCATTAAGCTTTTATTGGGGAATTTTAAAATTAGGTTAAGTTCATCAAGGGTGTTGGAATCGAATGACATTCAGTACCTCTTTTATATGTTGTTGTGGGTGACTTACTATTCAGGCCTGCCTAATACTGCTCGGTAAAGATGAGACGTCATTTCAACGAAGGAAGGAATAACGTTTTTTCTTAAGCGACCGCCACTGCCACTGTGCAGCAATGACCAGTACTTGTTCCTAAATGCATCATTGGCTAAAACAGATATTGAGTCAAACGATTAGTGAAATTTTGTAGGCGCATGTTTATTTCAGGTCATGGGATAATAGAACTTCTCTGACTCCAACATTCTTATAAAAAATGTTTTGTTGATGAATCAGATATACATAAAATGATTCAAGTAAGCGGAGCAATATATTCGGTAATCTGGCACTATAGCCGCAAAACAACAATTTATTGGAGTACCTAGATTGGACACGACATGGATGGGCTACCTTTCGGTAGCAAGCTTGGGATTAGCGATTATACTAACTTATCTATGCTTGCTCGTAACGCTATTGCCCTTACTAGCGTCTAATCACTGGATATGCAGAATATGGGAGTTTCCAAGGGTACAGCTAGTGGTAATTTCCACGCTCAATGCTACGGTATTGGCAACTTTAAATGACTCTTATTTTGGCAGCCTTGTAGCGGTAAGCTTAGTCGTGAATATTCTGCTTATCATCTTTCAAGGCCATTGGATTATGCCCTACTCTCCTTTATTCAAAAAGGAAGTACCGCGCACAACAGGCAAGCCAAACCACACTCTAAGCATACTAACATCAAACGTGCTCATGACCAATCGGGATACGAGTAAATTAATTAAACACATCGCTTATCATCAACCCGATATTATCGTAACGCTTGAGTCGGATATCTGGTGGCAACAGCGCTTAGACGATGCACTTAATGATTATCCTCACCGCGTAGCCGCCCCACAGGATAACTTGTATGGGATGCACGTTTATAGCAAGTTAAGCTTACATTCGGTCGATATCAACTACCTGATAAAACCTTCAATTCCTTCAATAGAATGCGATGCAGAGCTGCCAAATGGCCAGCTCATAAAATGCTTCTTTTTACACCCTGAGCCACCTAGCCCTACCGAAGCTGAGACTGCAAATCCGCGCGATAGAGAGTTGTTGTTGTATGCAAAGCGAGCCGGCAGTAAAACGCTTCCTGTAATTGTAAGTGGCGACTTAAACGATGTAGCATGGTCTCCTACCACCAAGGCATTCAGGAAACAAAGCGGCCTGCTCGACCCGCGTATAGGCAGAGGTTTTTTTAATACCTTTCATGCCCATCATTGGTGGGCACGCTGGCCCTTAGATCATATTTTTGTGAGTGAAGAGTTTTCGCTTAAAAGCATTAAGCGATTAGAGGATATTGGCTCTGATCATTTTCCGTTACTCACAGAGCTAGGTATAGAAAAAGGAGGGTAACCATACAGCTAAAAATGCTAAGCGAGGTTAGTCCGTTTATTTTTAACAAACAATCCTGCGAGGACAATAAGCACTACACCCACACTTAAGGCAAAACTATAAGTCCCGCCGATTAAAAAGCCTACTGCGTATGCAGGAGTGCACAGCGCGAGTACCCATAGGTACTTCGTTTTAGAGCTTCCCAATAGCAAATACAGCGGAAAAACTAAGCTATAGAAAAATAGAAAGCCTTTATACATAGTCTCGTGCAAAGGAATATTTACCCAAGGAATACTTGCAGTTTGAGTGAAGCTTACTAAGGCAATTACGAAACCTGAAAAGGCGCAAACAGCCACGATTTGCTTTATTGAACCAAGAAACTCTTGCTCACGCAGCTCTGCGCAGTGTGCAGCAATGGTAAAGCTCACTTGAATGATAAGAAACGCTATAATCGGATAAATAACAGCGCTCGGTATTGCTTGGTTAAAGGCAACTTCACTCAAACTACCGGCATACAAAAACACGAAACCAATCAAACTTAAAAACAATACGCCAAAGCCAAGGGCGAAACTCAGCGCTGGTTTGTCACTCTCGCGGTAAGCTTTATGAAAGGTAACATCTAGATACGGAGACAGGATAAACCCAATTGCTAAAGGCATAACGGCATGCGGCCAATATGTTTTTGCACTGTGCTCTACTGGCGGCCAATCGCTGCTCCAAAATGCGGTAAATAAGATGAAGGAAATGCCATAAACGGCAACTGAAATTTGTCTGATTTGCCCTTTGGCCAAATAAAACAGCAAAGCGAGTAGAAGTACACTAGGCAATAAGAGCATTTGCCCAATCATTGCACCTAGCCATGCCACAAAAAATAATTGATAGGCTATGGTGATATACGAAAAGTTTCCAATGGCAACTTTATGCTTTGTCACAAAGTGAGTTTGTTGGCTTTTTTGCTTAAAATAAAAACCCATCGCCGCTGCGCCACCTACATTAAACACGGTAAATGCTACCAATGCCGGCCAGCCATAGTCACGGCTCAAAATCAGTGGGAAAAAGCCGCCCAAACACCAAAGCCAAGAGCAGGCGAGATAAAAACTATATTGCAGGTGTTTTGGCAAACTTAATTACCTATTGGCCACATGTGAAAACTGATGGTACCTGAGCCTATTCGTCTGCCAGCTTTGTTTTTATTGGTACGAAACACTTTAATTGTCATATCAATATTGAACTTGCCACCCGCCTTGATTTTTTCGCGTAATTCTTCCAAGTCAACATGGGCTTTATACATAATGGCATCGAGACTAGGCAGTAAGAAGCGGTAGTTTAAACGCGTACAAATCATACGATACTCACCCTTACTCAACATAAACAAATAAGACCCTGCGGCAAGCTCAGAGTTACCTAAAATTGCACCGCCGGCCATACTGCCATACCAATTTACGTTCATCCGACGCTTCGGCAAAATGGCATGATAATCGTCTTCTACGAAGTTCATCTTCAAACCACTTTTATAAACAAAGGGCATAAAAAAGAAACTAAGTAACTTGTTGACGAAGTTGCTCTTCATCGACAGTTTATTCAAATATTTTTCTAACTTTGGTGTTAATGGTATAGACATGGACAACCTAAAAACAAAACTACATCTGTTCACATGAACCCGAATTGCTAACAAGCCTTTCGTTGTGCTTGATAAAGCTTGATTATGCTGCGCATATTACCAGTGCTTGCGCTAGATGTTTAGTAATATTCGCAGCACCAAGACCTATCATTGGATATCTTAGCGCCTTATAACTACTCTGATATTGCTTTGGATGTTCATTTATATCGTCGTTGTTACCACTTTACTCCGTCATCCCAACCACTTTACTCCGTCATCCCAGCAACTTTACT
>CAYQMI010000177.1:0-3800 GCA_964418575.1 uncultured Glaciecola sp. | reverse complement strand
AAAAAACAAAAAGCGCTCTAAAAAGAGCGCTTCGGCACGTCTAGGGAGTTGTGCTTAGTTTTTATCTTCTACTTCGTCTGCTTTAACGATGTCGGTGATAATGACCTCACCTTTTTTCTCTTCGGTATTCAAAGAAAGCATATGACCGGCGGTGATCACGCTTTTATCAATAGTGTTTTCAATTTCGCTGCTAGCAACATTCAATGCTTGGCTAACCATATTGTTGAGGATTTGCTTTACTTGATCCTCTTGAGCACTAACAGGAGCAGAGACTGCTGAAGCTGCAACTAAGGTAAGGGCGATAGCGGTAGATTTGATGTTCATGATTGTTCCTTAATATAGTAAAAGTTAATGAGGATATGCCTAACTGCTCTGCTTCCTCGCTTGCCAAAATCGATGTTGTTGGCCTTGTTAAAGACTTAGCGAAGAGCGTGCCAGTTATTTTTATTTTTATAATTGCTATATTTTTCAATAACTTATTATCTTTTTGCGTAATTTAAGTTAGAACCGTTAATTCCTACTTTCGTTTCCTTAGTTATTTTGACCATCCCTTTTGGTTTATTTGACCAAAATATTGAACTTTTTCAAAATAGTGTAACTACTGCCTTTAGGTCTAGAGTTTATTTGGATTGCAGTAAACAGCAGAAAGCGTGGTTGGCACGATATGCTTGCAGGCACAGTGGTTTTGACGAACACGCAAAAGTGTCGGTGGATTTTAATTCAAAGAATGAGAGTCATTAAGATTATTTAAAAAGAAATGGCGCGCCTGGAGAGATTCGAACTCCCGACCAACTGGTTCGAAGCCAGTTACTCTATCCAGCTGAGCTACAGGCGCGCAACGGTCGTCATTATATAGATTTCTGTGGAATGTAAAAGGGTTAAATGGGCTTAGGGGCTAAAGTTGATTACGTGTTGTACTGCCGTGATGTAGAATGACGTTCCGCGCTTCAAATGACCACTAATATAGGCTTTGAATCTTAACCCACAAAGTATAAGGGTCTACGTCTTTAGGAGCTTGTAATCAGCTTCTTTTGTATTGTTTTGGTATTGCGGAGGGGACAAACAATTGATAGCAATAGGGCACCAGCTTTATATTTTCCCCTTCTAAATATATAAATATTCCTTCATCAATATAATCGCACCACATTCCGGCGCCATTGCCGCCGGCGTGACTTTACCTTGAACACCCTTACTCAAATATGGCAATAATGCTTGCGACACGCCGCCTATAAACGAAAGCTTGGCGGGACTTTGTTTGAGTAACTGCTTACTGAGTTTATCAATGTATTGAGCGGCTTGGCCTATGATGTTTAGAGCATCTACTTGATGATCAATGGCTAATTTAAATATTGTTGGGCTAAGTTGTGCAAAATATGCGGGGGGCGCACACACAGTTTTAGATGCCAACTCAGTCACATTTTTACAATCGAGTGCTGTCATTACCGCTTCTGCTAGGGCGTTGGCTTCTATTATGCCGTCTTGTGTTTCTAAGCAGTGCTCTACCGCCATTCTGCCTATCCATGCGCCGCTGCCTTTATCACCCACTAAAAATCCATGCCCACCAAGACTGATTTGCTTGTTTTTAGTTACTGCTATGCCCGATGAGCCCGTCCCCACAATAACAACACTGCCGTCTTGCCCTTTGTGTGCGCCTACACAAGCAATATGCAAATCAGTCGTTACCAGTGTATTGGCAAACGGAAAGTCGCGTGCTTCAAAGGCTTGCTTAACGCTTGGAATATTAATGCCGGCTAAACCCATGCCCACGTTTAACTTAGCCAGTTTGGATGTGGGCAAGTCAGCTTTTTTTAGGCACAACTCACAGGCTTTGATGATGTTTGCAATGCTTGCGTCTAAGTCACGTGCGGCGTTTGCAGGCCCGGTGGTGGCTTCGGCTAACAAGCTTCCGTCTTCAGATTCAAGCCTTGCCTTGCATTTGGTGCCGCCGCCATCTATACCCACAAAAAGTTTGCCTGTGTGGCCTGTATTGCTCACGTTTACTACCCTTTTAAATGTGCTTGTATGATTGTCATTGCTTGAGTGCTTGTCACTTTTCAATAATTACTGTGAAGTGCTTAAGTTGCTGACAAGCTTTACGCTCAATGGTGTGTTCGAGTCATGCTGTCCACCGTAAAACTCGGAAGCCGCTTTGCAATAACGCTGTATTTTTTTATGTTGGTTGTTACTAACTGCGACTTCGCCTTTGGTAGGTGCTTTAAAACGTCCCATACCGGCTAAAATGCAGTACCATGACGTTCTGCCATAGGCCAGTTTATGTGCGTGTTTAGCTAGGCCATCTTCAAATCTACCTGGGTTATCCCACGCGCCAATCACGTCTTTTAGTTCTGTGGATACATGTTTGTTTTCGCGTGCTTCTACCCAATAGTCAGAATCCATGCGCGTGTTCAATAAATAATGGGCTTGCAAATAGTCGCGCGTGCCATCTATCAGACCATTGATAGAGGCGTTGAAATTCGCTTTGTCAGAATCAGAATCGCCATTCTCAATGCTGCGAATAAAACTGTCGCATGTTTGTTGTACAAGGTTGAGCATGGGGGCCTCTAAAGGCTCTAAAAATCCTTGCGATAGGCCGATTGCGACGCAGTTTTTAAACCAATGCTGCTCTATTCGGCCAGGCTTCCATGTCAAATGCAGAGCCGGCGCGTCAAACTCATTAAGCTGCTCACGCAACGCTTGCTCTGCAGATTCGGCGCTCAGATGTTGCTTGCTATAAACATACCCGTTACCCACACGAGAAGTTAGCGGAATAGACCACATCCACCCGTGTTGCAAAGCTTTCGATAGCGTGTAGGTGCCAAGTGCATGTTGGGTCACATTTTCTTCATTTGGCAAATTTGTCGCAATCGCGACCGCAGCGTTATTAGCTAAATACGGACGGTAATCTAAAAGGCTCTGCCCTAGGGCTTGCTGAATGAGTAGACCTTTAAGACCGCTGCAATCAATATAGATATCGGCTAATAACTCACCGTTTATTTTGGTGTTGATGCCTGCTATGCCCGCACTACTTGTATTGACCGATACCACATCATCTTGCAGATGCACGACACCTATCTTTTTGGCATGTTCGGCTAAAAACAGGCCTAATTTTTTGGCGTCAAAATGATAACCATAGTCAATGCCCGTAAGCTTACCGGTACTATGAATGGGTGCTTTGTTTTGCTTCGCTATGTATGCATTTAAAAAATAGTCGTCGGGCAAGGTCGGTGTGTCGAAGCCATTACGGGCCTGCTGACAACTGGCAAAAAAATCACCTACACAGGGAGTATCGATTTCGCCGTAAAAAGGATGAAAGTAGGAGGCAGGTGCTTGCGAGCCGTTCCAAGCTGGAAAATCAATACCGCACTTGTAAGTCGCATCACATGCAGGCATCCATTCTTTTTCTTTTATGCCTAACTCTTCAAAAAAATCGCGCAAAAATGGCGTAGAACCCTCGCCCACGCCAATTGTACCAATGACTGTAGACTCAACGAGTTTGATAGATAAGTGTTTTGACTGCCAGCGATGCGCCATCAAACAGGCCGACATCCAACCTGCTGTGCCGCCACCTACAATTAAAATACTGGAAATATTCATACTCGCGTCCTTAAACTGGCCAAGGCATCGCGCCTTGGCCTTTACTACTTCAATTGAAATTTAGAAGCGGAAGTTAGCGCCCACAAAGAAGCGTCTACCGTTTGCGCTTTGAGTACCGCCAAGGCGAAGCCCGTCGGTATTTCGCTCGTAGTAGTTTTCCCAAATTTCATTGGTGAGGTTTAATGCCTCAAGTTTAAGGGTGATGT
>CAYQMI010000176.1:0-3897 GCA_964418575.1 uncultured Glaciecola sp. | reverse complement strand
TACTCCCTTAGCAGGGGAGCGCCTTCAGCCACTCGGCCACCTCTCCTAAATGTGGTGCGCAAGTTTACTGAATCGGCACCTGAAGTCAATGGTTTTTTAGGATGTTTTGGTTAATCGTTACTTTTTTAAACAAAGCTGGTTTGCAGCGTATAAATAAGCAACGAATTTAGCTTTAAAAACAAAAACTCAGACATAACTGAGTTTTATTATTGCATGCTACTCGGCTTGATTGCCCTGGCCTTTTTCAGCCTGAATGCGCATGTAAATCTCTTCTCTATGCACTGACACATCTTTAGGTGCATTCACCCCAATTCGCACTTGATTTCCTTTAACACCAAGTACAGTAACGGTGACGTTGTCGCCAACCATTAAGGTTTCACCTACTCTACGAGTCAAGATAAGCATTTGTCGCTCCTTTTAATGTGACCAAGTTCGGTTTAACAAGATCAAGCTTATGCATCCGCTATGCCACCACTATAATGCATGACTTCGCAATTATCCAAAAAAAATACCTTAATCGTTCTTTTTACACATAAAAACAACAATTAGCGCATTTTATGTACTATTAATTTTTATGTTAACTTTTGCTCTATAAAACTTTTCACTGATGCCAATGCTGAATCTAGATTTTCAGGCTGCGTGCCACCAGCTTGAGCCATATCCGGTCTGCCGCCGCCTTTACCGCCTACCTGAGAAGCGATATGGTTGACTAAATCGCCCGCCTTAAATTGAGTGACTAAATCTTTAGTCACACCGGTAATAATATTTACCTTGTCTTCGCTTGCCATGCCAAGCGCAATTACGCCTGACTGCAGCTGGTTCTTTAAATCGTCCATCATAGTGCGTAAAGATTTTGCTTCTACGCCTTCAAGCTTAGCAACCAATAACTTAACGCCGTTGACCTCTATCACATTAGACAACAAATCTTTTGACTTCTCTCCCGCCGACTTCTGCTTAAATTGGCTGAGCTCTTTCTCTAATTGTTTGGCATAAGCTAAGTTTTGTTCTAGCTTGGCTTGCAGGGCGCCTTTGTCTGACTTAAGCGTGCTAGCAAGTTGTGACAACAATGCAGCGTCGCTTTGCGTTAATTTAAGAGCAACTTCGCCGGTCACCGCTTCCATACGGCGAACGCCGCTTGAAATGCCGCCCTCTGACGTAATCTTAAATATCCCAATATCGCCGGTACGCTCAACATGCGTGCCGCCGCACAATTCCACGCTGAAATCACCCATTTTCACTACGCGTACTTCGTCATCATACTTTTCACCGAACAGGGCCATAGCACCGGCTTGTTTAGCCTGCTCTAGCTCCATCATAGTGGTTGTAAGCACATGGTTTCGGCGGACTTCTTGGTTTACTCTATCTTCAATTTCGATTAGCTGTTCGCTGGTGATACCCTCAAAATGTGAAAAGTCAAAACGCAGTTTATCTTCATCTACCAATGAGCCCTTTTGAGTGACATGTTCGCCAAGGATTTCTCGCAGAGCAGCATGCAATAGATGCGTTGCGCTGTGATTAAGCTTAATGGCTTCACGACGACTGTTGTCGATATTAAGAGTGACCGTATCGCCCACTTTTAAACTGCCGGTTAGTCTTACCTGATGCGCAAAGGCCTTGCCCATTTTTTGGGTATCGGTTACTTGTCCGCGAGCGGTCGCAGACTCAATGGTCCCGCTGTCGCCAATCTGCCCCCCCGACTCAGCATAAAATACCGTTTTATCTACAAAAACCAGTACCTCACCACCACTTACTTCGTCTACCGCTTTATCATCTTGCACAAGCTGTATAATGTTTGCCGTGCCACTGGTGGCGTCATAGCCAGAAAATTCGGTATCTGCATCAATTTTAACGACCTTGCTGTAGTCAGCCCCAAACTTACTCGCTGACTGCGCCAGTTCTTTTTGCTTTTGCATGGCCTTTTCAAAGCCCGCCTCATCAACACTTAGGCCTTTTTCACGAGCAACATCGTTGGTTAAGTCAACTGGGAAACCATAGGTATCGTATAATTTAAATGCTAAATCGCCTGGTACCTGCTCACCCTCTAGGGTTTCAAGCGCTTGATTTAAAATGCTCATACCGCGAGACAAGGTATTGGCAAACTGTTCTTCTTCAACCTTCAGTACTTTTTCGATAATTGCTTGTTGGGATACAAGCTCTGGGTAAGCTTCTCCCATTTCAGCTACTAGCTGCTTAACTAGTTGATAGAAAAACACTTCTTGGCAGCCAAGCTGATAGCCATGCCTAACGGCACGACGAATAATGCGACGTAATACATAACCACGGCCTTCATTCGATGGCATTACGCCATCGCACACTAAAAATGCACAGGAGCGAATATGGTCGGCGATTACGCGTAATGACTTATTTTGGATGTCATCGGTACCCACTATGTCTGCGGCGGCTTTAATTAAACGCTCAAACAGGTCAATCTCGTAGTTGCTGTGAACATTTTGCAAAATCGCAGAAATTCGCTCCAAGCCCATGCCGGTATCAATAGAGGGTTTAGGTAAGTCTTCCATCGTGCCGTCGGCTTGGCGGTTAAACTGCATGAATACCAAGTTCCATATTTCAATAAAACGGTCGCCATCCTCTTCAGGTGAGCCAGGAGGGCCGCCCCAAATATGTTCTCCGTGATCGTAAAATATCTCAGAACAAGGACCACAAGGACCAGTATCGCCCATAGACCAGAAGTTGTCGGAGGTAGCAATACGGATGATTTTGTCAGCCGGTACGCCAATTTGATTGTGCCAAATATCATAGGCTTCGTCGTCTTCATGATAGATGGTCACGAGAAGCTTTTCTTCAGGCAGACCAAACTCTTTGGTTAACAAATCCCAAGCGAAACGAATAGCCTGCTCTTTAAAATAATCGCCAAAGCTGAAGTTACCTAACATTTCAAAAAAGGTGTGATGGCGAGCGGTGTAACCTACATTTTCTAAATCGTTATGTTTACCGCCGGCGCTTACGCCGCGCTGCGACGAGACGGCTCGCGTGTAAGAACGAGTTTCAGCGCCTAAGAAGACATCCTTAAACTGATTCATGCCCGCATTGGTAAACAGCAAGGTAGGGTCGTCGGCTGGCACAAGTGAACAACTGCTCACAGATTGATGGCCATGCTTATTAAAATACTCAATAAAAGTGCGACGAATATCAGCAGTAGTGCGGGTCATGCAGTGTCCTATTAGTTAACTCATACAAACAGTGAGAAGTACTCTCTTGATTGCAAATTAGTGGTATTTATCTGTTGGGTGTTTTGCGATTGTAAACGCCATGTCAGGAATCCTTTTTTGAGAAAAAAAGCAGCTTAAGAGACATGTTTGGCGAGTATTATTCACTTCAGATATATCAAGCCCTCAACAATATCATGATGATAATACAAAATTAAGCCTGAATCGCTCTAAGAGCCTAAATTTATGTGCTAAATACCTCTTTTATATGCACCTGATAAAAGCCCCTGTATTGCAAAAAACGCTTTTGCTTTTGAATATCATCCCAATCGCTCGGTATTGGTTCACCAAAACGTTTGATTCTCACTTGGCTAGCCGCCTCAAACCAGTCATAGTCTTCATCTTTTAAGAGTGACTTGACTAAGCCGCTGTCGATGTCGTGCTGTTGTAAGCTTTGCTCAATAAAAGAAGGCCCCTTACCCTTGTAGTACGCTGTTCTGACGTAGCTTTGTGCGTACCTTAAATCAGACTGGAGATTGCGATTGGTAAATTCTTGCAAAACCTGTTCGATATCCTCGAGTTCATACTCTTTTTGCTTAAGTTTAGCCACAAGCTCTACAAAGCTATGCTCTCGCCGCGCCAAAAAACGCGTGATGCTATTGCGAATAGCCCGGTGTATATCGGTTTTATTTTCTTCTTCATTCATAGCTTAAGTTTAATCACTTCATCG
>CAYQMI010000175.1:0-3967 GCA_964418575.1 uncultured Glaciecola sp. | reverse complement strand
CATTTTGCGATACAAACAAGCGTAGTGGGAGCAAAACAATGAAAGGTGTGCCCTACACCAAAGCCTTGATACAGTCGAAATATTGGGAGAGCACGTCGCTTGAGCAAATGAATAATGCGCAATGGGAGGCTATATGCGATGGCTGTGGGCGTTGCTGTTTACATAAATTTATAGACAGTGAAGACATTGCTGACGGTAAAGAAGCTACTGAGGTTAAAAGTGAGCAGGGCGATGTGGTATTTACCAATATTAGCTGCTATCAATTGAATGAAAAAACCTGCGCATGCAAGTCTTACGAAAACCGCAAAGAACTGGTGCCAGACTGCGTGACCTTGAATAAAGAAAACTTGCAGCACATTAACTTTATGCCGCCTTCCTGCAGTTACAGGCGCATGCATGAGGGTAAAGGCTTAGCATCATGGCATCCTTTGCTTAATAAAGGCAAAAAGACCATGATGCATGAACTGGGTATTACGGTGCGTAATAAAGTCGTGAGTGAGGAGAATGTAAATCTCGACGACTTTGAAGACTACATCGTTACTTGGCCGCTCTCGCAGATAGACTAAGCGACAGTATTTGCGTAAGGACAGCAAATACCCAACCGACTAGATATAAAGCGAAAATAATCTGCATCCACTCGGCCATTCCCATGCTGAAAAACTGCCAGTCGTTGGTATTACAAAACCCCGGCGCTCCGAAAACAGAAGGTAGCCATTCGTGCAAAGGCATAAAGCTTGGAAACTCTGGCTCTAAAGGACAAGGCGGTACAAAAAAACCTTCGGGGAATATAACTTCTAAATGCGCATTTGCCTGCATCAAACCCCAATACGCAGAACCGCCCCATAAACCTAAACCCACAATGCGCGTAATAAAGTGCGGGTAAATCAATACAATGAGTGTGGCGAAGAAAATACCAATAACAGCCGAACGCTGATAGATACACTTTACACAAGGAGCATGACCAAGAACATGCTGAAAATACAGCGCCGCCAACAACAAACCCAAGGCACTTAAACAAACAATTACCCAAGGTGTTGCGGTTCTACTCCAATTTACTAGCCAAAGTGCTATTTTCATCCATTTACCGCCTTGTTTAAATATTGGCAGCTAATTTAGCGTTTGTAGAGTAAAAATCAACAGTCAATTGGGGATAAATGTATTGTAGCCTTGGAATAATTCATAGTGTTAAAAATTTAGAAAGCCCAGTTTCCGATAGTTTTTGGTTTAAAAAGCTAAAAAATGAGTGTTTTTTTAATACAAATAACAGCCACCAAATATTTCTTATGATCTTTCATATACTTACAAACTGGCGTATTCTTTGCTAATTATGCATGAAGGAAAATCGAACTAAAAAGGAAATGCTATTATGTCTCGGAATATGGTTATTGGCTTAGTTATTTTGTGCTTACTCGTTGGTGCTAAAGGCGCACAATTGCTTTACTCAGAAGTATCAAAAAGTGCAGCGGGTGTAGATGCGCTGGACTGGGAAGAGCGTCAACTTATCAACCGACAAGCTATTCAAACCTTGCAAATTGGCGATTCATTGCTGCATGTTACCGACAGTATGGGGACGGCTGATTTTAATGAAATTATACCTACCAACGACCAGCCGATTCAGGTTGTATACTACCGCACCCATCGTAATGATGGTGATGGTTTAACAACAAAAGATGAATGCACGCCGCTTGTTTTTAAAGAGCGAGTTTTGGTGGGTTGGGGTCATGAATTTTTAGCGTCTGTTGTGGATTAAGTGCCCAATGAACTGCAACATTAGGAGTAAACCAAGATGACATCTTACTACTTCCCAGAAATGGGAGAGCTAAGCCCCTGTGACTATGCCGACGCATTAAACAGAGAACAATTCATGCACTATGCGATTCGCCCCTTACATGCCAATATGGGCAGAATATCAGGGCCGGCGTTTACTGTAAGGTGTGAGCCTGGTGACCATCTCATGCTACATGCTGCTATATACGCCGCCAAACCTGGCGATATTATTGTGGCGCAAGCCGATGATAATTTTGCCCTTGCAGGTGGAAATGTTTGCGCGATTGCACAGCGAAGAGGGATCGCAGGTTTTGTTATTGATGGCACTATTCGCGACCTAGCAGAAGTCAGAGCAATGGGCTTTCCTGTATTCGCCTTGGGCGTTATTCCGAAACCAGGTAAAAAACAATCTATTGATTGCATGCAGGAAACGATTACATGCGGCGGTGCGCGAGTTTCGCCTGGCGATATTGTTATCGCCGATGAAGAAGGTATTGCGGTTATTCCACAAAAAGATGCTCGCAGCGCATATGAAACTGCAACAGCTCGGGCACACAAAGATGCGTCAATGAGTTTAGACGAATGGCAAGCAAGACACGAAGCGTTAATTAAGCAAAAGCTCGCTTCATTAGGGTTTCATCCCTAATATAAAGCTTACATTGGTAATATATTACTTCATGCATTACCTTATTTACGTCCGTGAAAATGAGAAAATTATGTTCTTTTCTAATGCCCTTAAAACCACCTTTTTATGTGTCATATTTTTTCTCGGCGCCTGCTCACATAAGTCGCCAGAAACTGAAAAAGGCGTAAGCGTGCAAAAATACATGTCAAAGACAGAAAGTAACAATAACGACTCTTATCCCACCAGCGTCAAGTTTGCTCAGTTCAATGTGTCGTTTGCACACGATGGTGACCCGAGCGAAAACTATGAGCAGTGGCTTAGCTTTATGTCTATTGAAGCTGAACGACAAGATGCTTTGATTGAAAGATGGCGAGCAAATACCTTATCTGGCTCCGAAAAAAGCTTGGCTGAACGCATTATGCAAATCCGCAATATTGCCGCGATTATCCAAGCAGTGAGACCTGATGTGTTGTTGTTAAATGAGTTTAATAACGATGGTACGGGCACAGACTATGGTGCACTCGAGGGCTTTCAAAAGAACTACCTTGCACATGCTCAAAGCTTAAATAGCGTTGACGGAGGCGAACTCCAAAAGCCCATTTCTTATCCTTTTATGCAAAACTACGCAACTAATACGGGCTTGCCGTCTGGCATGGACTTGCATAACACTGGCTATGATGAAAACGACCCAAATGATGCATATGGCTTTGGTTTTTATCATGGTCACTATGCCTTTGCCTTAATGTCGAAATATGAAATTGATACCGATAACACTCGCACCTTTCAAACCTTTAAACGAAAAGATCTCCCCGATGCGGTGATGCCAACAATAAACGTTTGCGATGGCTCTAGAGAACTGCCTGAAGGGATGAAGTGCGGTGACCCTTGGTTTAGCGCCAGCGAGTGGGAAAATGTGCGTTTGTCATCTAAAAATCATGTAGATGCGCCCATAATTATTCCGCAAAAAAACGGTAACACAATCATACATGCATTTTTATCGCATCCCACACCACCAGCCTTTGATACCGTGACTGACAACAACAAGTATCGCAATAGCGAAGAAAATGCATTCTGGCTTTATTATATAAACGGAGCAGGCAATGACCCACAAACGGTTATTTCAGCGCAGATATACGATGACAATGGAAATATAGGTGGTTTTAGCGGAGACAGCTTTGTTGTAATGGGCGACCTAAACGCTGACGCACAAATCAGAACTGGCAAAGACCCGCGATTTAACGGTATACAACGTTTAATGTCGAGTCCATTGGTGAATCAGTCAGTGGCGCAAGCTGATGGAGCATTCGTACCAGCATCCCTTGGCGGCGCACAAGCATCTTTACGAAGACCACACCCTTTTCCAAACACGCGCACATCTACCTTTGGCGCGCGTGCAGACTATAGCGTACCATCCGCCAATTTGAAGGTATTAGATTCAGGCGTGTATTGGCAGGGAGAGGATGAATCGGGGCGTCTTTTATTTAACGACCATAGAATAGGTGAGCGGGGCACCGATAAAGAAATATCCTCCGACCACCGTTTAGTTTGGGTAAGCATTCAATTAGCAAATTAAGC
>CAYQMI010000174.1:0-4070 GCA_964418575.1 uncultured Glaciecola sp. | reverse complement strand
TAACATACTCAGGTATTTAGAATCATAATTAATAGATAGATAAATATTCTATTATTCAGTGCTAAAAACATAGATGAATGCCATGCGAAACGATATACAAGATTGTATTACCCAAATAAGTCACGTTATTCGTGGCAAAGAGCGCCAAATAGAGCTTGCTTTGATTAGCCTGCTTGCCAGAGGGCATTTGTTGTTAGAAGATTTACCCGGCATGGGTAAAACGACTTTGTCGCAATCTCTTTCTCAAGTTCTAGGGCTGAGGTTTGCTCGCATTCAATTTACCTCTGATTTGTTGCCGGCAGACATGCTCGGAGTTAATATCTATGACCAACAAAGCAATAAATTTAGCTTTCACCCCGGCCCTATGTTTAATCAAGTAGTTTTAGCGGATGAGATTAATCGCGCCAGTCCCAAAACTCAAAGTGCGCTATTAGAAGCGATGGCAGAACGCCAAGTCACAATCGATGGCAAAACCAGAGACCTCCCTAGCCCCTTCTTTGTGATAGCCACACAAAACCCGATGCACCAATCGGGCACGCACCCTCTACCGGAATCTCAGCTAGATAGATTCAATATGCAGTTGTCACTGGGTTTCCCTGACTACGATTCTGAAAAAGCGATGTTGCTTAACAGTTTTGACGTACCCGAACTTTCAACCATAATCAATCTTGAACAATTGCAGGCGCTACAGAAGAGTGTAGATGAAGTTACGGTAAGCGATGCTGTTGTAAACTATGTTTTAAAGCTGGTTAACTATACCCGTAGCTCTTCTGATTTTCCAAATGCACTGTCGCCAAGGGCTGCCAAAGCACTGCTGAATACGGCGAAAGCTGCTGCATTAATACACGAGCGCAATTACGTCACACCTGAAGACGTTCAATTTGTGCTTAGCGGCGTATGTGAGCACCGATTACGAGGCCACTTGTTAAGTAAAACGGCAACATCCTATAGCGAACACTTAATGCAACAGGTCGACCCTTTGGCTGCCTAATGAAGCGCTCATTGAACGCCTTCAGGCAAACCTGGCTAACGCGCAGAAACCATTGGTTGGACAAACGCATTCCTGCCGAGGACTACTGCCAGTTCAACCTCAACAACACATTTATACTGCCGTCCAGCTTTGGCTGGGCCATGATTGCCATTGTGCTTTTCTTGTTCATTTTAGGAACCAATTATCAAAACAACATTGTATTGAGTATGAGCTATTTCGTTTCAGCCTTACTTCTGCTCTCGTTGTTCCATAGTTACCAATATTTTACGCAGCACGAACTCAGATTCATGCCATTTGAGCCAGAATTTGAGAACAGAGACATTCAACTACATTGCCAAATAAAATCTGCAAAACGTTATCCGGGCGGGGAATTTTTACTTTCAGCCAAGGGCAGAAACGCCCAGTTTAAGCTTGCAGCTACTTACGACAGCGCTGACTTACATCTCGCCCTGCCCCCTTTTCCTAGGGGCTTGCATATGTGCTCAAGAATAAAGGTCGAATGTTTTTATGGGTTTGGACTGTTTCGTTGCTGGAGCTATCTACAGCCCAAGCAAAAAATATTGGTCTATCCTCGCGCATCAAAAGTGCCCATTAACCTGCATAACACTCAGCAAGACAAAGACACCGCAATATTTCAAAGTCCACACAAAACGCAGTCTGACGGTCTGCAGGGAATACGCAATCATATTGACACTGATCCAATCCACCATGTCTCATGGAAGCATGTTGCTAAAGGGCAAGGTTTACTTACCAAAGACTTTACTGAAAATACAGGCAAGAGTGGATGGCTCAGACTGAGTGACGTGTCTCATCCCGACCTAGAAGATGGTTTAAGAAAGATGAGCTATCAGGTTCAAGAATTATCTCAGGCGCAAGTTGAGTTTGGTCTCGACCTAGGTAGCACCAAAATTTTGCCACAGAGCGGGTTCTCACATCTGCAGAACTGCCTGTTTCAGCTCGCCACCTTTGGCCAGCGTGAATACCAAAATCGGCGTAAAGAAGATGCGTAGTTTAAGCCAAGCACATTTAAAGTCACCAGGGCTTTTAATTAGCGCCTGTTTTGCGCTTGCGGTGATGCCCCTAGCAACAACCATAATGAGTTGGGTTTGGATCCTGTTTGTTTGTGCGCTAGGTGTAGTTTGGGCAAAGGTCGTTCGCAAGATAAAACCATTAAGCAACATAACGCTAAACTTATTAGCTGTATTTTGCATGTTGTTACTGGTGTTTTTTTCAGGCAGGTTTGGCCTGTTATCAACAATGATAAATCTGCTAATAGTTGCGGGGTGTTTAAAACTCATCACCATGCGCTCTTTTGCAGATTTTCATCTAATTGTTGTTGTCATTGTATTTTTGGTTGCCTGTGGTTTTATTTATCATCAGGATTTGCTCTTAACTATTTTTTACGCCTTGGTGCTATTTGCAACTCTCACCGCTTCTTACCTACTAAATAAAGGTGGATTGGGCACTGCTGAAGGAGTGAAACAAGCGGCAAAACTAATCGCACAAACTCTCCCCATTACATTAGTTTTATTTATTATGGTGCCAAGACTGCCACCATTGTGGGAAGCGGCATCAAACAAATCATCAAGTACTGGTCTTTCAGAAAGCGTTTCTCCAGGCGACATCGCTAATCTTGCACAATCTGGCGAACTAGCATTTAGAGCAGAATTTACTGACCGTATTCCAAAAGCCCAAGAACGCTACTGGCGGGCGATTGTACTGGACCGTTTTGATGGCACAACGTGGTCGATATCAGATGAACTATCAAATTTTGATAGTACCGTAGATATAGAGCCTGTTGGTGAGGCTACACGCTATTTAGTCATTGCAGAGCCAAATGACATGAGGTGGCAATACTCACTAGACTACCCTATTGTTGAGCAAGTAATGAGCGACAGAGCGATTAAGCGAAACCAGTCCTACCAGCTATTTACTGAAAAAGAAAATAGTAAGCCAAGCTTGTATATCGTTAACTCCTACATGGCAGCGCCGCTCAATCATTACATGACAGAGTATGAGAGACAACGGCACTTACAAGCGCCAAGAGAAGATAATCAAAGAACACAAGAATTTGTAGCTGAGATGGTCAAGCCCGGCATGAGTGAATCACAGCGCGTTGATGCGGTCATGCAAGTTTTCTATAACAACGATTTTGCATATACCTTGCAACCACCATTTATGAGAACAAACCCTATTGACCAATTTTTGTTTGATTATCGTCGAGGCTTTTGTTCGCATTATGCGAGCGCACTTGCCTATATGCTGCGTCTAGCAAATATTCCTTCTCGTTTAGTCGCTGGCTACCAGGGCGGAGAGTTGCAAAACCAAAACATACTTACGGTACGCCAGTACGACGCTCACGCTTGGGTTGAATATTGGCTAGAGGGGCAAGGCTGGACTCGCGTTGACCCAACCGCTATTGTCGCGCCAAACCGCCTGATGAGCGGCCTATTGTCGAGTATTACTGAAGAAGAGGGAGAGTTAGTGGAGCGCCCCTTTAATCTTTCAGAATTCAATGATGTTGCGTTAATTAAGCGCCTGCATGACTTTTTAGTATTGATTGATCATCAATGGACACAATCGGTGCTTCGCTTCGACCAAGACTCCCAGCGCGACTTAATAAAACAGTGGTTTGGTGCATTCAATGCAAAGAACATGACTACCTTCATGTTCATCGCCTTAGGCAGTATTGCGTTTTTCATCGCCTTACTATTTATTCCCTACCGAAAGTGGTTTACACCTAAATCAAAGCAACCCTTGGACAAAATGCTTCGTTTACTCGATAGCTACGGCTGGAAAAAGCAGCCTCAAGAAACGCTTAAACAATTTGTTAGCCGAATATCGCCACAGCTAAAGCCAACACAAAAAACACATATCGAATCCTTTGTGAACTCTTACTATGCTTATGTTTATGCAGGAACTGAGCTTGCCAATAATGATTTTGAAGACTTGATAAAACGTATTAAAGCGAGTTTTTCGAATAAATAAGCTCGTTACATCACACGCGCTGTCATTCCCACGAAGGCGTAATGCTGATCGCTTAAGCAACTTACTGTCATTGCCGCGGAGGCGGTAATCT
>CAYQMI010000173.1:0-4101 GCA_964418575.1 uncultured Glaciecola sp. | reverse complement strand
GCCGAACAAACGTTGAGGAGATTGCTCGCGAGTCTGATTTAGATATTACTGTGACGACCGACGCTGAATACGAAGCGTTGATTAAGAGATTAACGAATTCGATAAAGATGCGCTCCACGGGCCGCGATAATATTTTTACGATTTCTTATGCAGCAGAGCGCCCGCAACTGGCTCGCACAGTAGTGCAAGAAACCCTAGATTTATTTGTGGAAGGCTCACTAGGTAATAACCGCAGAGACTCCGACACCGCTACGCGCTTTTTAGATGAGCAAATAGCAGAATACGAAGCGCGTTTGTCGGAAGCAGAACAACAAAAAGCAGATTTTCAGCGTGAGCATGTTGAAATACTGCCGATGCAGGGTACCTTTCATAGCAACCTTCAGAGAATGAATGAAGAGTTAGGGCAGACGCGGCTTTCAATACGTGAAGCCCAACAACAAGCAAACTCTTTAAAGCAGCGATTAACCAATCAACGCACATCTGCCGACAGTTTCTCTGTTAGAGATGACGATACTGCACCTGTGATTACCACTCGATACGATTCGCGCATTAGAGGTTTAGAAGAACAGTTAGATGATTTACAACTGCGGTTTACCGACAAGCACCCTGACGTGATAGAAACGACCTCGCTTCTTGAGTCCTTGCAAGAGGCGAGAAATCAGGAGATACAGGCCTTCTTAGCACAAGATAACCCAGGGGAGGCTCCTCTTAACCCATTAAACCAAGAAATAAGTTTAGAAATTAGTAAGTTAGAAAGCCAAGTCGCTTCGTTGAGAGTTCGCGAAGCCGACTACATCAGTAAAATTGAAGAACTACAGAGTAAAATTGACTTAGTGCCTCAAATAGAAGCTGAGGGTATGTCGAGAAACCGTAATTACGAAATAGTAAAACAAAAATACGAAGAATTACTCGCACGCAAAGAGTCAGCAGATATCACTAAACGTGCTGAAGTATCTTCTGAGGACCTCCAATTCAGAATTATTCAGCCACCGCTTGCACCACCTGAGCCTACAGGACCTAACCGCTTTGTATTTTATACTGGAATATTGTTTATGGGTTTTGGTGCAGGTATTGCCATCGCATTTTTGTTGAGCCAACTGACACCGGTATTGGTAAGAGGACAACAATTAACTACAATGACTGGCTTTCCTATATTGGGCGCGGTGACACATTTGCAGATAGGTGAAATACGCAAACGAAATAGATTACGCATGTTGGTATTTATTGCGTCTAGTGGTGCTATTTTGTTTATGTATAGCGTATTAGTAGTTGCAGACATCATGAATATAGATGTGCTAAGTAAGGTGATGTCATGAAAAGTACAATAGAAAAAGCATTGCAGCGCCAGCAAGAAGCTGAAGCTGCTAAAAAAGCTGCTGAGCAAAGTAAAGATATAAGTAAAGAAGCAATTGAGAATGCTGATGAGCAGCAAGTATCTGAGCAAACTTCTTTAGAACGGGCAGCTGAAAAACAAAAAGACACAGTTGTAACTCAAACAACAGAAAAAGCTGCAACGGGATCACAGAGCAAAGAGAGTCAAACAGCAAAGATAGAGCTCGACGCTTCGCCAGAGCTCGCTGAAAAAGTTCAAGCTGCGCAGGCTGAAGATCAGGGCAATCTTGATGACACTAAGCACATGGAAATTGACTTAGAACGCTTAGAAGAGCTTGGGTTTGTCACTCTTACCAACGCGCGTAGGCAAATTAACGAAGAGTATCGAGAGATAAAAAGAAAGTTGATTCAAAACGCCTTTGGTCCTTTGTCCAATACTCTTAATAATAGCAATATTATTATGGTAACTAGTGCCCGCCCCTCAGAGGGTAAAACTTTTACGGCGGTGAACTTGGCATTAAGTATTGCGGCAGAACAAGACAAAACGGTTTTGTTAGTAGATGCCGATGTATTAAAGCCCAACGTACTGCGTACATTGGCGCTTGGCGAACGAACGGGCTTAATGGATTATTTGCTCAACGATACCGACAATATCAGTAATGTTATTTATCGGACTAATGTGCCTAAGCTTCGAATTATACCTGCCGGCACCACTCATCACCTGTCTACTGAGTTATTAGCCAGTGGTATTATGAGCGAAACAGTAAATGAATTTTCGAATAGATATAAAGACCGTGTGGTGATTATCGATACGCCCCCAATTATTGGTATTAATGAGTCGGCAGTACTAGCAAGTTTTGCCGGACAAGCGGTAATAGTGGTTGAAGAGGGGCGCTCAAAGTTACACGATATTCAACAATCTGTAGAGCGCCTCAACCCTGACATGGCGATTGGTTTTGTGGTCAATAAGTCCATTGCCAATACTGAAACCGGCGGCTATTACGGATATAGTTACTATGGCTCTGAAAGAGAGGGCGCTTAAACGATGCTGGTAGCACGGAACGCTTTATGAATACTCTCCCAAGACTAGATAAACTTAGTTGGTGTACTCTTATGCTTGGGCTGTCGATTTCCCATTCAAGCATGGCGGATGTGAATATTAATACCGGCGTAGAAGCTGAGTTTGTTAAGCAAACCGTCGACGATATAGACAACGACAATGAAATCGACTCTGATAATATCATCATTAGGCCTTTTTTATCTTTCGGTTACGACTCAAGGAATGTAAACCTTTTATTTAATGTGACATTGAATCACATTCATCGCTCACTAGAGGAAGAAAGTGTAACGAATAACTATACCGATTGGAGTTATTTGGGTAACTATCAATTAATAGATAACCTTTTGTACTTTCAAGCAAATGGGGGGCAAAATTACCGCGCTCGTTCAGCAAACTCATTTCTGGTAGACGACTTCCTTTTAAACGCAGAGAATTTAAACAAAAATACTTTTCATAGTGCTTCTTTAAATTTAAATATCCCAACCGGGAATTACATTGGATTAAGCGCAAGAGCTGGCGCCAATACTATTAGTACTGAAGCAGAGGACAATAGCGGTGACGATCTAATACCTGATTTTCAAGATTTTAGTAGCCAAAATTATAACGGCTCTATACAAATTGAAGGCGGTAGAGATTTACGCCCCTTTATATATAACGCAGATGCATCAATACAAATAAGCGACAGAGAGCGTCAACAAGACTTTAAAAGTCAACTCGTGAACCTCATGGTGGGAAGTAATATCGGGTCCCAATTTAGCCTTAGGTTGTTGGGTTATTATGAGAATAACGAAATTAACCGTAGTGTTATCGGAGATGATAATGGTGTTCCGAGTTTTGCTAATGCACTGCGAGAATTCTACTCTTACGGTGTAGGCTTTGCATGGCAACCTTCACAGAATAGGTTTATTCAGCTTGGGCTGAATCGTTCCATAACAAAGGGAATAAACGGCGAAGAAGACGAAGAAGATAGTTTTATCAGTGCAGATTTTCTATGGAACTTTAGTTCACGCACAAGTGTTAGCGGGAATTATTCAAGACGGTTTTTTGGCGACGCAGCTACGTTTTCTTTTAGTCACAATCTAAAAAATTGGCGCAGTAGTATCACGTATAATGAGGCAGTAACGACTAACTCTCAATTGATTTTGAGTGAAGAGGAGGCTTTTTTTGCGTGCGGTGTAGGTGCATCTTCAATAGCAGATTGTAGTCTTCCAACAAGTTTAGACCCCGATTCTCTAGGTCCCAATGAAGTTTTAGTACCCTTTATTACCCCAGGCTTCGAAGTCAACGATCGGGTTGTTATTAGGAAAGTTTGGTCGGCACAAACTTCCGTAGACTTACGACGAACAACTTTGACAGCTTCTGTTAATAAGAGCTCCAGTGAGGAAGTAGAATTATTTAGAGAAAACGAAATCTACACAGGTAGATTGAGAGCGGCTCTTAGACTAAGTGAGCGCTCAACAATAAGTACTTATGTGTCATATTCAGACATTAATCGTATTACCTTGATTGATGATGTAACTTCTATCGTTAAGGAAGCTGGTGTTGAGTTTGAACGTAAATTAAGTCGTCGGTTCTTTGCAACGTTCGGATATCGCTATTTAGACCGAGGTGGTGATAATATTGGGAGCGTAATAGGCGGCATCCAAGGCATTACCGGCCCACTCACCGACAACCGCATCAGCGCATCGATACGCTACGAATTCGATAAC
>CAYQMI010000172.1:0-4240 GCA_964418575.1 uncultured Glaciecola sp. | reverse complement strand
TCATCAAGCGTTTGCGCAACGACCGCAATCTTAGGGTGATATTTGGGCAAGTATTGGCGTTTTTATTTGTGTTGATTTTGACCGTAGGTGTATCGCAAAAGGTTAAAGCGCAGGATGCCAATGAACCAAACAACCCTGCACCAAAGAGTGAACAAGCAGCAGACGAAGCAGAGCAAACTGCTGTGATAGCTAGCCTTGATTATATGGCAGTAGATATTGCAGCAAGCATGCATGAAGATGACTATCAATTAATCAGCATCAAAATTGACGCTGGCGGTAAGCGCGAGCGTGAACATCAAATTCCTGTGTTTGTAAGTGAATCAAAAAAAGCACTTAGCATGGGCACTTTTTATTTAGTATCTGACGTGAGTTACAACGGTGCGCAAATTCACAAGTTAAAATCTCTAGCTCAAGAAATGTCGACACTAGGTTGGCATTCAGTTGTAGTGCCTGCTCCGCATTTAGCTATGGTAATGAATGAAGTAGACGCAAAACTAGCGGCGCTAGAAGAAGAGCAAGTTGCCAGTACTGAAAATACTGAAACAGAAAACGCACAAGCCGGTGACTCGAGCAATGCAAGCGAAAGTCCTGATCCCGCTGCCGAGCAAGAGAGCGACTCTCAGCAAACTGACGCCGAGCGTAAAGAGCCTAGCATTCCCTCAAATATTCAAACCATGCTGGCTGCACAAGCGCATCAAAGCCAATACATACCTGCTTATCAAGAAGCATTAAGTGCCTTTTTGGGTACGTTTTTATCGTCTGTTATTAAGGCTACAGAGCAACCCGGCTACCATGTTGTGTTTGCACAGGGCATGAGCGCACAAGCTTTGTTAGATGCTGCAACATCTAATATTACCCTCGATGCACTCATTATTAACAACGTCTACTGGCCAGAGCGCGATTTAAACAGTTCACTGCCCATGAAGATTGCACAAAGCGCGACTCCCTTACTCGATTTAGTTAGTGCTAATGACAATCACTGGTCTAAATCTACAGAGCAAACTCGCTTGGTAAAAGCTAGGGTAGAAGTTAAGGCACATTATCGTCAGCGAGAAATTGGGTCGGTGGGTTCGCCAAGCCAAATTAGTACCGATATTTCTCGGGAAATCTACGGCTGGCTTAGCCATTTAGGCTGGTAAATTCTACTTTAGTATTTATTTTGATTATATTTTCATAGCATATTCATAGACTTATAACTGTTTCTTATAACACCACTGGCGTTCTGTATGTAGCGACTATACTGAGGGTAGTATTCAAGACAAGGCTTAACCCGTGCTAGTTAGCGAATTTGTGGATCAAAAGGCCGAACAGTTAGCGTTCTATTTAGAAGCTTACTGGCAGGATACTGTTGCCTTTAAAGAAATGGACAGTTTTATTTGGGATACCCTTGAGGAATGGTCAACGCTTCGCAATACCGATTGTCAGATGTACACTCAGAAAGAACGAGTGTTCTGGCATATCATTTATCAGGTGCAATTTGTGGGTGGCCACAGCCTTCGTCACGAGTCATCCATTCGTAACGAAGTTCAGCTGTATACGCTTTATTTAAAAGGCTCCAAGCCCTGCCCACTAGACGTAATAGGCATGCGCCCGTGATGTTGGTGAAGTAAAAACACCGGCCATTCGCGCAACACATCTCGTCATTCCAGCAACACATCTCGTCATTCCCGCGAAGGCGGGAACCTCACTCAACAACCACCGCACTCATATTCAATGACTTGTTTTTACAACTTCAGATGAATTAGGAGGTTCCCACTTTCGTGGGAATGACGCGGGGGGAGGGAGGCGCGGCAATTACAGGTTTTTAAGCGACGATAATTTGATTTCGGCCATTTTCCTTCGCTTTGTAAAGCGCTTGGTCTGCTGCCTCTAACCACATGAGTGGGCGGGTGTATTTGCTATCAAACTCTGCAATGCCAGCGCTGATAGTTACGTTTATTTCAACATTGTCGTGATTAACGACGTAACGCTCGGCAACTTTACGAATCCGTTCACCTACAATAAGCGCAGTTTCGGTATTAGTATCGGGCAACAATATTACAAACTCTTCGCCGCCATAACGCCCTGCTATGTCTGTCTCGCGCGTGGCTTTTCGAATAAGCATGGCGAGTGCTTGTATCACTTTGTCGCCTGCCTGATGGCCGTGCGTATCGTTAACTTTCTTAAAATGGTCAATATCAAGCATGAGCACTGAAATCGGCTTTTTATTTCGATAGGTCAGTTTAAATTCACGCTCAAAACGCTCTTGCCAATAACGTCTGTTAAACAAGCCGGTTAAGCCGTCAACACGGCTAATTACCTTGAGTTCTTCATTGAGCTTGTCTACACGTTCTTTGCTCATGGCTTGGTCGGTCATGTCGTAAACCAAGATGCAAATACGGTCTATGTCACCCGAATCTCCTAGAATGGGCAAAATAGTGATATTTTGATACATATGATCGGAGCTAGAAGTAATAGGTCGGCTCGTGCCAAACTTAAACAAGTATTGACGCTGCTCCCAAATTACAAAAACCGGAGTGTTCATCGAAAACACCGGTTGGCATTTGTTTATTAGCCATTTTTTATCAATTTCTTTGAAAAAACCAAACAACTCTTTCCCCACAATATCAGATGCATTCACACCGCTGTGGTTCTCCATAAACTGATTAAACTCATGCACTTTGAAGTCGGTATCGACAACCACAATTCCTACTTCAATGGAGCCTAACAGAGCTTGCTGCCAACTTTGCGTGTTAGTCCCACTCATAGACCAACTCCCGCGATAAGCTCGACTTGCTCGGTATTTTTTTGTGCTTCAATTAAACGTGTAAATGCGGCGTCTATGTCTTTGTCGGGGATAACAAGCAGCAGCTCAAAGTCTATATTTTCACTCGACACGGCGTAGGCAATTTCAACCACCAGCACTTTTTCCCAGCGCGTAATATTATTATTTACGATATCGTCCAAGCCGCAGTGTATACCGAGCAAAATCGGTGTGTTGTGTGTGAACTTTAATTGAAGCTGCTCAGACAAGGCATTTAAACACGCACCAATGATGATGTTAGATACATCCATTATGGCTTCTATTTCAGCACCATCGACTTTGTCATGTTGGCTTTGTGTATGTTCGGTACCAAGCAATTGCTGAATGGCAGATACATTGGCATCGTTAAAAATAATTAGGGACTCGCCTTTAATGGCAGAGCTTACGAAGCCTTTTGATACGGCAGATACTCGTTGCTCAGCATCAATATTTGTTAACATCATTGATAATTCGTTAGCATGCACAATGCTTACATTTGGGATAGGAAGGTCAACAAATTTATTGAGCAATCGGGCAAGGTTTTCTCCCGCACGCCCCATCGCTACGTTTGCCATTTCGCGAAAAGCGTCAAGCTTATCATCAATACTATTACCAGTAATTACGCTGCTATCTTCTCTGCGCTTATTTGACGAAGTCTCTCCGTCGTATATGCCGTACTTGCTCAAAATAGCAGTAAGCTTGCTGTTGTCGATGGGCTTGCGAATAAAGTCTAGCGCACCCATTGCAAGCATCCGCTTGCGGGCCTCTTCTTGCACATCGCCTGAAACTACAATCACCATGGTTGGCAAGTCTCTCGCTCGAATGACTTCCATGGTTTGATAGCCGTCCATTACCGGCATATTTAAGTCTAAAAAAAGGATGTCCCCTTTTCCGGCTTCAATTTGGGCAATGGCTTCTTCACCGTTAACGGCATACGAGATGTCTACATCCCAGCCATCTGGCAAGGAGCGCGCCATCGCTTTGCGCGCGAACGAAGAATCATCACAAATTAACACTGGCAGTGTCATAGTAAATCCTATTTACTTTTTAGCCTGAGCAATAATACAGTCCAGCAATACCTAAATCATGTACTGCGTTTTCTTTCTTTTTTTAATTAACACGCAAACATCTTAGCGTGAAGTCACCCTATCCGAGTATACGCTTTATTCACTATACCGCAAAAGGATAGGCAATCGGGTCATGAAACTCGTAGCCATGCACACTGAAATCGGCGGTGCTTACCCATGTTTCAATATCATCTAAACTTTTAATATCAGGGTTAATAGTCAACGTAGGCATTTTGTATGGCGTACGCTTAAGCTGTTCATTGAGCATTAAATCAAGTTGATTTTCGTAAATGTGAGCATTCACAATTTTATGATAAACCTTACCTGCTTTATGCCCAGTTATTTGCGCCATAAGTGCCAACAATACAAAGCATTGCGGCATGTTAAAAGT
>CAYQMI010000171.1:0-4252 GCA_964418575.1 uncultured Glaciecola sp. | reverse complement strand
CTTGCAGCGCCAGTAGCAGCGGTAATTCCAGGCACTACCTGAAACTCTACGCCATGCTCAATTAAGGTTTCAATTTCTTCTCCACCGCGCCCAAAAATGAATGGGTCTCCGCCTTTTAAACGAACTACGCGATTGCCTTCGAGTGCGAGCCTTGCCAGCAAGTCGTTAATTTCTTCTTGTGGAATGGTGTGATTGCTTTTGGCTTTACCAACGTATATTTTTTCAGCGTCGCGGCGAACGAGTTCTAATATGTCGGGGGAAACTAAGCGGTCATAAACGACGACATCAGCTTTTTGCATCAGCCGTAAGGCTCTAAAAGTAAGTAGGTCTGGGTCGCCCGGACCTGCGCCCACTAAATATACTTGTCCGGCGGGTTTTTCACCTGCTTGGTACTTAACCAGTGCAGTATCGAGCTGTTGCTCAGCTTGCCTGCTGTTGCCTTGTAATACGTTTTCACCAATATCGCCGTCTAATACGTCTTCCCAAAAGTAACGACGGTCGGTGACAGAGCTCAGTGCAGATTTAACTTTATCGCGAAACTTTTCGGAAAAATCCCCGAGTAAACTTATTTTATGGGGAAGGACCGATTCGAGTTTTTGCCTAATGTATCGCAATAAAACAGGCGCAACTCCCCCACTGCTCATCGCAATAACAATTGGGCTGCGGTCCACAATGGAGGGTGTGATAAATTTGCATAGCGGTGTGTTATCCACCACATTCACTAAAATACCGCTAGCATGCGCAGTATCATGAATATATTGATTGACGTCGGGCTTGTCGGTTGCCACAAATACAAGGTTTTGGCCCTGTAAATCAGCATCTTCGAACACTCGGTGATGCAGGGTGATGTTATGGTCTTTAACTAATTTTGCTACGGTGTCGCTTACCCATGGAGATACTACGGTAATGTTAGCTGGTGTCTTTAAAATCAATTCAAGTTTGCGTGCAGCGACTTCACCTGCACCAACAATTAGGCAATGAGTGTACTGTGCATCTATAAATACCGGAAAATATTTCACAATTGCGTGTCTCGTGCCGTGTTTTGCGCTTGCTTCAATGCGCGCTGACGCTGAAAAACCCATAAAAAACCGAAGCTCACCATCAACACCCCTGCAACGACAGCTTGGGTATAAAATTCCTTGAATATACTTATAAAGAGCCACACGCACATCACTTCAGAGCCAATCAAGTATAGTAAGCCTTTTTTATTCATCGTATCTTTCCTTTGACAGAAGGTGTGTTGTATTTTGAGTTTCTCTAACACTGTAGCACGGCTTATAAGTTCGCGCAGACTCAAACACTGTATCAAACCCCGTATATTTTAAATTCTTCCCGACTTTATAGAAGTAATAAAAAAATGATTTATATAACTATTGAGTATATGAAGATGAGGCTAACAAGGCTCGAGCACTGCACATAAAAAAACACCCGCATTTAAAAGCGGGTGTGATGTTTTTGTGCATTAGCGGTGTTTATCGTTATTTCGTTTTTTTACGCTTTGGCGGCTCATCGCTCCAGGGACGTAAGTTCAAACGCTGACCTGCTACGCGGGTTTTTACTAACGTGTCGCGTGTTGCTGGCGGCATACCGTCAGGCAAATCGACTAATGAGTAGCTGTCGTGAATATCGATAGCACCAATGTTTTTGCTGCTGATGTTTGCTTCGTTAGCAATAGCACCTACGATGTTACCCGGCTTAGCACCATGCGCATAGCCCACCTCTATTCTAAAGCGTTGCATGCCTGCTTCAGGCTTCCCGCGTGGTCGGCTTGGCGACTTGCGTTCACCTCTTGGCGCTCGGTCTGAACGATCGTTTTTGCCACGAGGACCACGGTCTCTGCCAGTACGCTCCGGTCGGTCTTTAAAGCTCGATGGCGCGTTCAAGTCGGGTCCGTCTTTTTCGGTAAAGAGTAAGGGTTCATCTCCTTGAGCAACCTTAGCCAAGGCTGCCATAATGCGCTCAGGTGACGCTTCTGATGTGTCCATAATAGACTCAATTACCGGCATATATGATTCGATTGATTCATCATCAAGCGCATCTATGACGTTTTTCTTGAAACGATCTAAGCGTGACTCATTAAGCTGCGAAATCGACGGAATATCCATTTTTTCAATAGACTTTTTAGTCGCTTTTTCAATCGCGAACAACAAACGCTTTTCGCGGTGTGAAATAAACAAAATCGCGTCACCGGTGCGGCCTGCACGGCCTGTACGTCCAATTCTGTGAACGTAAGACTCAGTATCGTAGGGAATATCGTAGTTGATAACGTGGCTAACACGCTCAACATCTAGTCCACGAGCAACCACATCGGTCGCGACTAATACGTCAATTTTACCTTGTTTTAGCTTATCAACCGTGCGCTCACGTTGGTTCTGCGGAATATCGCCATTCAAGGGCTCTACGTCATAGCCTCTTGCGCTGAGCTTTTCTGAAAGCTCAACAGTAGAGGTTTTGGTGCGCACAAAAATAATCATGCCATCAAATGCTTCGACTTCCATAATGCGCGTTAAAGCCTCAAGCTTGTGATGCCCCGCAACCTGACAATAACGCTGTTTAATAGCTGCCTCGGTGCTTACTGTTGAAGTAATTTTTACGTGCTTTGGCGCCTTTAAGTAACGCTGCGTAATCTTTTTGATTTGATCAGGCATAGTTGCAGAAAATAGTGCTGTTTGACGCTCTTGTGGTGCATGCGACAAAATCAGCTCTACATCGTCAATAAAGCCCATGCGAAGCATTTCATCGGCTTCGTCGAGCACTAGGAATTTCAGTTTATCTAGTTTAAGGGTTTTACGTTTAATGTGGTCGATAATACGACCAGGCGTACCTACAACAACCTGCACGCCGCGCTTAAGCTGGCGAATTTGGTTGTCGTAAGAGCTACCGCCGTATACTGGCAGTACTTTAATTTTTTTAGAGAAACTTGCATATACCTGAAATGCCTCAGAGACCTGAATCGCTAATTCACGCGTAGGTGCAAGTACTAGTAACTGCACAAACGATTCGTCAGGGTCAATGTTTGCTAACATTGGTAATGCAAAGGCGGCGGTTTTGCCCGTTCCAGTCTGTGCTTGGCCAAGCAAGTCGTGCCCTTCTAACAATAATGGGATACTTTTGGCTTGGATGGGGGAGGGCTTTTCATAACCTACTTTTTCCAGCGCCTGCAATAAGGTAGCGGGTAAGTTTAGGTCTTTAAAAGTGATGTCGACAGTGTCGGTCATAGATGTTCCTGGTAAAATTCGAGAAGGAGGCCTAGCAGAGAGGATACGTACGCCAAATAATAATCGCGCATTATATTAGAAATTGCGCCTATATACCATTAAACTTATTGCACCAGACTATGTTTAATGTGTAAATATAGTAATCGGTGTTAGTTTATTGTAGATACCTGTTAAATCGGTGATTTAAACTCAGTAATAAGCTAATTCAATTAATGGATCTAATAGAGGATGTTCGTAATGGCGGTCGACAGTTTTAAGCAAGACAAGGTTAAGCACACTACCCCCTTTCCACTCAAGCGACTAGCACATGCAGTTAGTGCTTCGGTGCTTATTTTCGGTTTGATGGCTTGTTCAGGAAAAACCGCAGACGATCACATCCAACAAGCCCAAGTATTTCTGGAAAATGGCGACACTGCTGCAGCTATTATTGAGCTTAAAAGTGCAGTGCAACAAGAGCCTCGTTTAGCTCAGGCTAGATTTGAATTAGGTAAGGTATATATTACCCAACAAAATTTTGAATCAGCAGAAAAAGAATTATCAAGAGCTCTTGAGTTAGGGCATCCACCTGCGCAAGTTATTCCTTTGCTGTCTGAGGCATATCAACGTACGGGCGCGAATGTCGCGATGGCTGATTTAAAGTTTGATGAGCAAAACTTAACGAGCGTTGAGCGACTTGAGATTGGCTTTAGAAAGCTTCAGTCTTTGTTGCAGTTAGAAAAAAATGGTGAGGCAAGAGTCTTAATCGATGAAATGAGCGCAATCGACTCTAGCTCAGTTTACAAAGGCTTAATTGAAGCTCATCGCGATATACTCGATAAAGACTACAAGGGCGCGTTAGAACAAGCTAAGGTCCTGCAGAAACAAGCTCCTTTAAACCGTGACGTATTAAACTTCGCTGCTCGTTTATATCTGCTAACCGGCGAGCAAGAAGAAGCTGCCACGATTTATGAAGAATACACCAAAGTTGCTACCGACGATATTGAGTCTAAATTTGCGCTAGCGAATATGCTCGTTCAGCAAGGCGAGATTGAGCG
>CAYQMI010000170.1:0-4444 GCA_964418575.1 uncultured Glaciecola sp. | reverse complement strand
TATCTAACATAATGCACTCGCTTATTGGGTTTTTAGATAAATCGCTGGCGTTGTTTTACACACTAGCCATGCTGGATACATGCCGGCTAAAACGCACGCTACAATCGAGATAATAGGCGCTGCGAGCAGCATGGATATATCCATCGTGGCAAGTGCACTGTAGTATTCATAAGTTTGCCTTATACCCCACAAACCAAGCTGCGCGATGCCAATGCCAGCCAATCCACCAACAAAGCCTAATAAAGACACTTCAACTAAATGCTGCAAAAATATTTGTCGCTTATTAGCACCTAGTGCACGTCTTACGCCAATTTCAGGTGCACGTTTTAAAAACTTCCCGAGCAATAATCCTAAAATGTTCGCTAAACACACAATGAGAAACATAAAGCTCAAACCCACCAGCACACGGTTGTCTTCTGACACAACATTGTTGTATTCCATCCATTGATTTACATCGCGAATAGCATAAAGTGCAGTATCGCTCTCGAAGCGCCCTAGAGAAGCTTGTTCAATCATGTAATTGCGGAGGTAACTATCGTAGTCAGCGAGCGCTTTCGCATCATCGAGCTCTACCCAGAACTGAATCCACCAGAGCTCTGAGTTTAAGCGGTCTTGATAATTGTTTATCTCTTCATACTTCCAACCGTTGGTGTTTCCCCAAGTGGGAAGTTCTAAGGCCGATAGCAGGCTAAATGGGATAAAGAGGTTTTCAGTATCATTAAATGAACCGTTGGTGAGGTCGTAGTATTTGGTATGTATATCCCAATTGGTAATTACGCCCACTATTTGAAAACTGTGCTCGTCAAGCAGAATCTCTTTACCAACAGAGTTTTCACCGTTGAACAGTCTATCGTTCATCTGCTGCGTAATCACAACAACGGGAGCGGCGCCCTGCTCTTGCTCTTCAGACCACGGACCTCCGTATAAAAAACTAAGCTCAAACATGCTGAAAAAGTCTCTTCCACTGACTCGAGCAGATTCAATAAAAGGCTTAATCTCACCGTTGCTCATGTGCACTGAAAATCCGGTGCGCATTGAAGGTACTTTTACTTTTGGGATGTCGGCATTATATAGAGCCATGGCATCTTTGTAGGTAATGTTTCGATTCCAACGGCTTTCATCTTGGCTATCTTGCGCATCGGATGTAACAAGCTGCACGGCAAATAAGCGGTCGCTTTTGCTCGGAATTGGGTCCATCGACATCATATGGTATACCGACAAACTCGTCATCGTTATGCCGATACCAACCGCAATTGCGAGCACCATAAGCATCGAAATAAGTGGCGTGCGCTTGAAGCTGCGCCATGCTAAATCTATATAATGAGCAATCATCTTTATGCCTCTATTGAACTAGCATCATTTGTTGATGCATCTGACTTTGAAGGTTTAGCTAGCTCACTTTGATAGAGGGTGAAATCCGCTAGTTGGCCATCGACTACCTGAATATTTCGAGGGGCGCGCCTTGCGAGCTCTTGGTCGTGCGTAACCATGACAATGGTGGCACCGTCTTTGTTAATTTGCTCTAGCAACTCCATAACTTGTCTTGCCATTAAACTGTCTAAATTTCCTGTTGGCTCATCGGCTAATAAAAAGCGCGGCTCACCTGCGAGTGCTCTTGCAATAGCAACACGCTGTTGCTGCCCACCTGACAACTGCTGGGGTAAATGCTTTGCTCTACTGCCAAGGCCAACTTGTTCTAAACATTCTAAAATACGCTGTTTGCGTTTAGCCGACTTAATCCCTCTATAGCGCAAGGGAACTTCTATATTTTCATAGAGATTCAAATCAGGGATGAGGTTAAACCCCTGAAAAATGAACCCAATTTTATGATTGCGCAAATCTGCACGCTGATTGTCGCTCAAACCGCCAACATTCACCCCATCAAGCATATATTCTCCGCTAGTGAAGGTTTCTAACATCCCCGCTATATTTAAGAAGGTAGTTTTACCCGAGCCTGAAGGTCCCGTTACTGCAATAAATTCGCCTTCGTTAACTTCTAAATCAAAGTCCCTTAGCGCGTGAGTCTGCACTTTTTCAGTTTGATAAACCTTGCTGATGTTTTTCATGCTTAACATTTTGTATTCCTTGTGCGATTGATAGCTAATTAACAAGCTAGACATTAATTTAGTTGAATGCTGGGGGCGCCTTCAAATTCACTGTAGTTTGAGATAATAATGGTATCGTCTTCGCTAAGGCCATTGAGGATCTCGACCTCTCTCATGCTGGTTGCGCCAAGCTGAATGTCAGTACGATACGCGATGTCTCCTTCTACCTTGTAGGCCACAAAACCACCGGCCTGGACGAAACTGCCTCGACGAACTTTTAACACTTGCGTCTTATTTTCTAGCAATATTCTCGCTGAAACCTGTTGATTCTGACGCAATCCCTCTTGATTAGAACTCGGCTCAAAACGCACGCGAGTTGTTACTTCTCGGTTAGCGACCTCAGGCGAAATACCAGAAAGCTGACCAACTATCTGACGCCCCTGCACCGTTAGCTCAACTTGCATGCCTAAGCTTAAATCATTGGCATAAGACTCAGGCACATTCAGCTCAGCCTCATAAGCAGTGAGGTCCACTAAGGTCATTAATAATTGGTTTTTAGAAACAAATGCCTGCTGCTGGACTAGCAAATTTCCTACTACGCCATTCACGCTAGCCACAATTTCTAGCTGCTGAGTTTTACGCTTTAACTCTTCCACCACCAGAGTCTGGCGGGCAACAGTGCTTTGCGCACTGGCAAGCTCAAAAGCCAAAGTGTCGTTGGCAAGTTCAAGCTCTTGTTTTGCATGTTTGAAATTGAGTTTCGCTCGGGCTAGGTCATCTACCGCTTTCTCATGATCTATTTGGCTTATTAAGTTATTTACGATAGAGGCTTGCGCTCGTCTCTCTTCGCGCTCTGCAGCTTTTAAATCTACTTCGGCTAGGTCTGACAATTTGCTCAGTTGCAGTGCTTGACGTCTAGCATCAAGCTCTTGACGCGCCAGTTCACCCTGCAAACGATTTAACTCAGATTGCTGCTGTTGCAGCTCATTTTGCAATTCAGGACTTTCGACTGTAGCGACAACTTGTCCTTCCAAAACTTCATCTCCAGCCTTTACGTTAAGTGAGACAAAACCCTGCTCAGGACTATATAGTTGAGGTGCATTCGCCGCCACTATCCGTCCAGTTGATAAAACGTCTCTAACCAAATCTCCTATTTCAAGACTAGCAATTTGTACTGATGCTCTGTCAATTGAGCGCGTCGCACTTGATGTCCCAACAAAAGAGTAAATAGCGAACGCGAGTAAAAATAGCACCGCTGCACCAATTAAGATAAGCCTCAATGTTTTGCTCTGTTGCGGTAACTCGGTATCCGTTGCGCTGGTATCTTTAATCACAATGCTAATCCTTGATAATTTTTATGGTGAGTTTTGCAAGCTACCTGACGTGGCCTTTGCTCAGTGCAGTCGTGCTCTAATGACGAGACGCATCTAAATAAGCCAATAGGCTACCTAAAACAAAAACAGTGACTGGTGGAAGTAAAAAAAATAAAACCATCATGCTTCATTTCCTTTTCATGCAAGTTTTCTCTGTAAGCTCTAAACGTTTTACTCTGCGTTTAGACTCCTGTGCTCTTAATCACTGTACTGCGAGTATCATGCCAGAACTTAAACTATTGTTTTAATTGACTTTATGGATTTTTCATAGTGTACGCGGACAGTTTTTGTGTCCGCAGCGGACACTTTATGAGGGCTTGGTAAAGATATTCGAAGGCTTGTTATGTTTTCGATGATTTGATCAACTAAGATACTTGCTAAGTGCTTCAGATAGAGTTTCTGCACTCAAATGCTCTTTGTTCAGGGTGTCGTTCAGGCCATAAGCCGTGATTTTGGTTTGAATGTCGTCATCATCTAAACCTGTGATCATGATAACGGGAGTAGTAATCTTTTGCTCGCGCATCTGCATGACTACATCTACGCCTGTTTCACCAAACAAGTAATAATCAAATAGGCACAAGTCGATATTATGAGTTGCCAGCAGAGACAGCGCTTCGCTGGCATTTTTTGCACGGAAACTGCTAATGTCAAAAGGCTTAACTTTCGTTAAAAAGTGTTCCATTAGCACCCACTCGATATCACCATCTTCGAGTACTAATACGTTTCGTCTGAAATTTAAGGCTTGCACTGCCATCTCATCATCTCTTAAGTAGGGTAATCGTTAGTTACTGGTCTTTGGCTGGGGCATTGTTGATACTACTAGTCGCATCTTATACCGATACTGCTTAAAAGTATAAAAAGCGACTAGTTAATTACGGCCTGCTATTTTTCACCAATCCATTGCACGCGGTATAAATCTCGACGTTTATCAAGATAATTTCGCACTGAGCCTTCGTTTTGCAACTGATCTAATTTGTCTAAATCTAAATCTACAATTAGCATCATTTCTGTGTTTGGTGTGGTTTC
>CAYQMI010000169.1:0-4463 GCA_964418575.1 uncultured Glaciecola sp. | reverse complement strand
CTCGCAAATCTACAGAAGTTGTTAAAGTAATCAGCTAAAGTTAATTTCAGTTGTCTCGTTGGGAGGTCCCTGCCTGCGCTCAATGCTGTTCGCTTAATGAAAAACGTCATTCCTGCGCAGGCAGGAAACTCGCAAATATTGCTGGTATGCGCAAATCTGCAGCCTTTAAGGGTGTTAGTTGTTGTATTCGGAGATTACCGCCTCCGCGGCAATGACAGTAAGTTGCTTAAGCGATCAGCATTATGCCTTCGCTGGAATGACGGTATTTTTTATAATCTAACAATATTACGCCTTCGCTTAAATGGCCAAGGTTTGTGACTGCAATGATACTGTTTTTTTCCGCAATAACCGTGGTTTATTCGTCTAACAACACATCAAAAATCTCTGAAAGCTCTGTTTTACCGCTACGAATTTCTTCTTGCGTCAAACCTGATAGCTCATGCGGAAATACCAGCCAATCTTGGCTTTCATGTACAAAGTAGTCGGGCACTAAATCGGTTTTGTTGTTGCTTGGCTTAAACCACGGCGTAGCAATACGTATATCTTTAGGCGCATTTAAACGCATCAGGGCATGGACTTGGTTGATAAGAGCTTCAACACTGCGTCCTGAGTCAAATACATCATCTACGATTAGCAGCTTGTCGTTAGCGTTCGCATTTTCGATTAAATAATGCAAACCGTGTACTTTTATCTCTTTTGACTGCTGATTTATACCGTAGTAAGACGAAGTGCGCACAGCAATATGATCTGTGGGGGCGTCTTTATATTCAAAAAACTCTTGAACTGCGATCCCAATTGGCGCTCCTCCTCGCCAGATGCCTACAATAAAGTCAGGTCTAAAACCGTCTTTATAGGCCAAAGCAGCCACTCTAAACGAATCACGTAACAACTCTGCACTGCTTATGTATACTTTATTCAAAACTCAACTCTACCTATTTACGATTATATGCTTGGATTGTACTCTCAAATACATCGCACAATCCTTGGGAACTTATGCCTGTTTAGCAAAAACGAGCGCGACACTTTATTACAAACCTTGGGAGATAAGTATAACGCTTATTCACTTCTTAGGCTATTTGCCGGATGAATGGATGCGGCTTTAAACGCAGGGTATAACGAGACTAGCGCGCACAAAACTAAGCTTATAAACGCAATAAAGGCAATTTGTGCCCATTGAATATCTATAGGCAAACCCTGACCATTCTCACCAAAGGCAAGTCCTGTGTTAAACCAGCTTAGCACTGTATTGAGCTGCCATGCGCACAAAAGCCCCAACACCACACCGCCTATGGCGCCTTTAAGTCCATTAAAAATACCGTTAAATAAAAAAATCTTCAAAATGTCTATGCGCAATAGGCCTTGGGTTTGCAATATTGCGATGTCGGAACGCTTTTCTGACACCACCATCACTAGCGCTGAGATCACATTAAATGCTGCCACTGCAATCACCAACATCAACATGAGTACCATCATATTTTTTTCCATTTTTACTGCATCAAATAATGCGCCCTGACGCTCGCGCCAAGTTCGAAAAGGAATGTTTTGTTCACTTAAAAAGTTCGCTGTTGGCGCAAAATTAAATGCGTCTTTTAGGTACAAACGCGTGTCAGCAATCTGTTCAACTGGCTGGCGCAAAAGCCTCGCTGCATCGTCTATATGCATTAAAATGACTTTGTCGTCCATCTCAGAATTAACGCTAAAGAGACCTGCAACAGTGACTAAACGCTGACTAGGCACTCTTCCTAAAGGTGTATATATACTAGACTCTGTAGAAATTACGCGTAACCTTTGACCTACTCTTACATTCAATTGAGAAGCCAAAATTTGGCTGATAACAACATGAAAGCTGCCGGCTTTTAAATCTTGGTAACTGCCTTGCACAATTCGCTCGGCAATGATGGAATGAGCAGCATCTTCCTGACTATCGACTCCCTGAAGAATGAGCCCTTTTAACTGGCTGCGGGATTGCACAATCACTTCACGCTCAACATAAGCGGCTTTTGCGACTAAGTCATTGCTTAATATGCCCGTGTCTTTTTGCTGAGTGCTTGTAAAATCCTGTGGTGACTGTTCAACCACAATATGCGGTAAAATGCCTAGAATGCGCGTTTTAAGCTGCCCCTCTAATCCATTCATTACCGACAGCACTATAATTAGCGCAGCGATACCTAAGGTGATCCCAATTACCGAAAAGCGATTAATAAAGGCAACAAAGCTGCGAGTGGCTGCTGAGCGTGAATAACGCCAAGCAATAAAGTGAGAAACAGACATATTTAGTGATACAATCCTTTTATTGCGGTAAGTTTACTATCAATCACAAAGCAATGGTTAAGAAAGTATGAGAATATTTCGTCTTAACTGTCAACAAGACCAAAAATAAGACTGAGAAAGCACGTGGATGACCTAACTGAAAAGCTCGAGCAGTTTAATGCCTTTTATCTGATTGGCCATGCAATTAAAGTCAATTTAGAAGCAGCCACTGCTGAAGATGCACACCTGAGTATGGAGCAGTTTGAGCAATCAATGCCCTACGCGTTTAGAATTTCGTCACAGATGTCTGAAATTGAGTCACAAGCCCTTCGTCCATTTAGAAGCATGGGTGAAAAGTTCGAAGACTTAGTGGAGTACTTGCAGCTTCAAGCTAAAAAAATGGACCTGATGATGTCTTATATTTTGCAGCAGCAAGACGACGAAGCCCAGCGCTATACAGCCATAAAATTTGGCGGCGGCGGTGTGGTTGTTCAACAGAAACAAGCGGTTGAAGTGGGCAGCTTTGCTCGCGTCAAAATCTTTTTAGAATCAGAATCTGCCGCTATATACTGCATTGCTCAAGCGGTTGCTTGTGAAGCTTCAAGTGATAGCGACGAGCTCTTTGATGTGAGTTACGCTTACACCCGCATTCGCGAAGAAGACCAAGAGCTTTTAGTGCGAGCTAGCTTGCATTTGCAAACCGCGCAACTGCGTAAAAATCAGGCGAAATAGCGCCTTACAAACGTTAACCCTTCCCGAGAATTTATCCATAGATGTCTTTATTTGAACCGCGCTTAGCGATTAAAAAAAACAGTAGTAAAGTAGTTGACCACATACGCTGGACTCAGCTCTCAGGCGCAAGTAGAAGCCTTGCCCTAGCAAATGCAGCCACTGCCCACGATGGTCCCTTGGTAATTGTTACCCAAGATACTGCACACGCGCTGATGCTCGAAAAAGAAATACGCTTTTTCAGTGGTTCTGATGCACTAGATGTTCACTTATTCCCAGATTGGGAAACCTTGCCCTATGATGCTTTTTCGCCGCATCAAGACATTGTTTCAAAACGTTTAGAAACTCTGTATCTGCTCAGCAAAAAATCTCCGGGCATATTCTTGATACCCATTAATACCTTTTTGCAACGCCAAGCGCCGGTGGAATACGTTGGTCAGCACCTCCTATATTTAAATAAAGGACAGCAGCTCGACCCCGCTGATTTTAGGCGCACACTTGAAAAAGCCGGCTATTTGCACGTAAGTCAGGTTATGTCGCACAGTGAATTTAGCGTACGCGGCAGTATTATTGACCTCTACCCTATGGGCAGCGAGCACCCCTTTCGTATCGACATGTTCGATGATGAAATTGACTCGATTCGTTACTTCGACCCGTCTTCCCAACGTAGCCTTGATGCAATAGATGAGATTCGTCTATTGCCCGCTAGGGAATTTCCAACAGATAAAGACGCGATAAGCCTTTTTCGAAATCAGTATCTGGATTTATTTCCTAACGCCAACAATGCTGACCAAGAGTCCATATTTTATCAGGTGAGCAGAGGCACAATGCCAGGCGGTGTTGAATATTACCTGCCGCTGTTCTTTGAACAAACCGCAACTATTTTTGATTACCTACATGAAGACAGCCTGTTTGTTTTTGACGAGCTCTTAACACAAGCCTCCGAAAAGTTCTGGCGTGACCTGCACAACCGCCATGAACAGTATCAGTTTAATTTAGCTCGCCCTCTACTCGCACCAGAAAAGCTCTATCAAGCCACCGATGAAATGCTAGCAGAACTTAAACAGTGGCCTAGCATGCAGCTATCGAGCAAAAGCGGCAGCGCTAGCAAAGGCTTTGCTAACTTTAAGTGCGAAGTGATTGAAAATATTGGTATTGATGTCAGCGCTACCAATCCATACCAAGCGATTCAAGCCGAGGTTAAAAAAGCCAAGTCGGCGAAGATGCCTGTGGTATTTATTGCTGAATCAACCGGACACAAAGAAGCACTGCTAGATATATTGGCAAAGGCTAAAATTCGTCCGCAAGCTCACGCCAAGTTTACGCAAGACATGCTAGACACAAGCGATGTTTCCATTGTTATTGGCAGTGTTGAAGATAGTTTTGTATGCAAAGATAAAAGTGCTCCTTTGCTGCTGGTTACCGAAAAACAATTGCTCGGACACAAGGTTGCTAAAAGAAAGCAAAGCAAACGCGCTGCATCG
>CAYQMI010000168.1:0-4576 GCA_964418575.1 uncultured Glaciecola sp. | reverse complement strand
AGGTGCGAGCAACCAACATATCGATAGAATAGATATAAAGGCTAATCGCACTTTCAATCTATCAAGCAAAGTTTTCAGACATATCGCGGTAGTATCTCGCAACCAGTGCATATCGGCTACGAATATCCAATTTGCGATAAATATTATGGCAGTGAAATTTAACCGTGCGCTCACTGATAAATAACTCTGAGCCGATGGTTTTATTCGGCAGGCCTTCTAATATTTTCTCTGCGATTTGTTTCTCACGTTTTGATAGTACTTCACTGTGGTTTAAAAATGACATCTTAATCTCCTTATGTGTCATATGGTTTGGGTATTGAGGTTTAGTAAATCTGACGAACTACTGTGTGAGCCCGCCTTTGTTGAGCCATCGACATTGATGTGTTCAATGCCGCTGCTCGACAAACGGATGATATGCTGCGCACTGGCGATGGTTTCGCTGCGATGCGCAATCATAATTTTGGTGATATTAAGCTGTTGTAAATGCCTATTGAGCTGCTGCTCGGTGGCGGCGTCTAAATGACTGCTGGCCTCATCTAACAAGAGCAGTTTTGGTTTCTGATACAGCGCGCGCGCAATTAACAAACGTTGTTTTTGTCCACCGCTTAGTGCGTCTCCCATATCGCCGATAGTGCTCTGATACTGCATGGTCATATTCATGATGTCTTGATGAATACATGCAATCTGGGCGCAGGTGACAGCCTTTTGAATATCAATGCTATCGTCAAAGCCAGAAATATTTTCTAACACACTGCCTGAAAGCAGTTGGTCATCTTGCAGCACTGCTGCAATTGAATGTGCGCTTCTGTTATCTGGCAGCATTGCTTGACCGTTAATCACAATAGAACCTGTATTGGTTTGTAATAGACCGAGCAGGCAGTTTAGTAAGGTGGATTTGCCACAGCCGCTTTGCCCCACGATAGCGAGACTCTCGCCCGAACGAAGTGAAAAGCTGACGTTTTTAAATACAGGGCTTAAGTCAGCTCCGTAGCTAAATGAGAGATCTGTTACCGTTACGTGCGCATTCGATGAATGTGTTTCTTTATCAAGCGCTTTGGCCACCTCGTTAATAGCAAGCTGTTGTCTTGCTTGGAGCGGCTCTTTTAGCTCAGGTTGTGTTAACAGGATGTCTGATACTCGGTCAAGATGTACGCTGAGCATCTTGAACTCTATCCACTTTTCAATCAGGCTGCCGCTAGCATCAACAAAGCGGGTTTTATAGCTGACAAACGCGAACAACATGCCCACGCTCATGCTTTGCTCGAGCACTAAATGGGCTGCAAGATAAACCACAACAAGATTTTCGATACCAAATAGCAACTTGTTGACAGTTGTGAATCGTATATTCCACTTTGCTAGGCTGATGCGTTTGTTCATCGCATGGCTGAGTTTATCTAGCCACTTTGCGTGTGAAGAGGATGTTGCATCACTTAATTTAAGGGTGCGTATTGCGCGAACCGATTGCATAAAGTAGCTTTGCTGCTCGGCATCGGCATGCAGGGTTTCCTTGTTTAAGCGCCTGACAGGGTAGAAGAACAACCAGCGCAGCACAGCATAAATAGAGACTATTGCCAGTACTACTAGCGTAAGTTGTACCGAGTAGGCAAGCATTACCGCCAAGGTGATTAAGGCCATGAGCCCATCGATTAGTGCGGTAATTATGCCTGAGCTAATTAGTTCTCGAATATGCTGGACGGAGTCGAAGCGGCTTACAATATCGCCCATGTGGCGACGAATAAAGTAGGGAATAGGTAAGGACAATAAATGTGAAAATACACTAGACGATAAAAACAAGCTAAAGCGCATAGAAAACGCTAGCATCACGCGCTCACGTATAAATTGCGTTGCGGTATCAATCGCTAATACGAGGGCGAAACCAATTACCAAAGCGCTAAGCAAGGCTTTATCAGCCTTGATTAATACTTCGTCTACCACTGTTTGCATATAAAAGGGGCTTAAGACTGCAAACAGTTGTAACAAAAGAGATAAACCTAACAACAGTGCCAACTGGCGTTTTAAGCCTACTGCGTTTTTAGCAAAGTCGCGAAGACGCAGTCCTGTTTCAGGTTTAACGCGGGTAAAATCTTGATTTGGTGTTAATTCCAGTGCAACACCTGTAAAGCATTTGTCTACCTCTCGCATACTCACAAAGCGCTTACCCACGGCTGGGTCGGCGATATGAATGCCGCGCCTTGTGACCTTTGTGAGCACCACAAAGTGCGAAAAATTCCAGTGTATTATTGCTGGCGTTTGCAAATTGCCAAGTTCTTCAAGAGGCACTTTTAAAGCGCGAGAAGACATACCAATGCGAGCGGCCTGCTCAATAATGGTTTTTAGACTTACGCCCTGACCATCATTATCTAATGCTAAACGCATTTGCGACAAACTCACGCCATTGCCATGGTAATTGGCTATCATCGCGAGGCAGGCCATGCCGCATTCGTTTGCTTCATTTTGAATGACCAGTTTCACGCGCTTAAATGAGTGGAAGCTTAATTTTTCTAATATTGAGCGATTATCTAGCGTGGCATTTTCCATCATAGACTCCCTCTTAGACTGTAAAGCGGTGAAAGTAACCATTCGAATAAGCTGCGCTGTGAAAGCATTACATCTGCTTGTACCGTCATTCCTTCTTTAAGAGGAATACGCTCGCCTTTGGCATGAATATACTGTTGCTGTAAAGATGCATTCACCATAAAGACCGGCTGCTGTATGGCTATCGTTAGGGCTTGGCTTTCGTTTGGTAGCGTTACGGTATTGGCTACACTCTCGATTTGTGCGTCAACGCTGCCGTATTTTTGGTGGGGAAAAGCATCTAACCTGACTCTTATGCGTTGCGATTTCTTAATAAAGCCAGCGGCACTTGTAGGCACGGCGAGTTGCAATAGCAGTGTCTGCTCAGGCGCTGCTAATTTCAATAAAACTGGGAAGCGTGCAATGTCGTCGCCTACTTGCGCATGCAGGTTACTCACAATGCCGTCGCGGGTGGCATAAAGCGTGTAGGTATGCTCGCTTTGCAAGTCCTCAACCTGGCGTTCAATTGGCAATTGGCTTAATTTCGTTTCACCGCGTTGGTGCGCATTTTGTTTGCGCAGCTTAGCTTCTTGAGCATTAAGCCGCGATATTGAAATGCCATTGTCGGATATCTGCTGCCGGATTTGAGCGCTTTGTTGGCGAAGTGCTAGCAATGACTGAGTGGCATTGTTGAGTGAATCGAGGCTGAGTAAATGTTGTTTATTTAATGTCTCAAATTTTGTGACTTGATCTTGCGCAATCTCAATTCGCTGCCCAAGATATGTAGCTTGTTCAGCTAATGCGTCTTTTTGCTGAAGGGCAAAGCTTTGTTGCGCACGCAAATATTGCAATTGCTGCGCATCGTCTTCAATACGTGTTTGCTTTACATTATCTAAAAGCGCTATATGTTCGTTCAGCGCCTTAAGTTGATTGTTGATGCTATTTTTATCTGCAACGATGGTATTCGGGCGCACTATGGTAAGTAAGCGCTCCCCTTTTTTAACTTTTTGCCCATTTTCAACATACACTTCGCGTATCGCACCAGCACCCTCTTTAGGCATCAGCGCAATGCTCGCTTGTTTGGATGTGATAAAGCCAGTTACCGTAGATTTTTCAATAAATGAGTGTGTATTAAGCACCACCAGCATGAGCACCACCCAAATGATCAAGCCAAGGCTAACAAGCCAAGTTCTAAAGCTGGGCAGTAAAAGAACCGTGCCGTGGCGATGCATTGATTGGGCTTCCCACGCGGTTTGCCTATATAAATTAGATTCGTTTTGCATCTTGCGTCTTTTAGTATTGCTAAGTAAGTGGGGCAAGATTACGTGATAGGATTGATGCCAACAGTCAAGAACGAGACGATGACACTCAATATTAAGACAGCGGATTTCACAGCACGCCTGACAGCGGCGCTGTCACACTAAATACAAGCGTGCTAGCTAAAGTTATTAGTTATAAAGACTCTTATGAAAAAGACAGGGGCTGACTCAAATGATAGAGAACAAAATCAAGCAGAGCGATATGCAGCATTTGTGTAGCCTCGTTATTTAAATTACGGCAATGGTGGCGCAAGCTAAGACTTGTCCTAAAGCTCAAAACGGTTAGGTAACAGTGCGTCCAGGCTTGATTCCCAAGTATCGTCCAACTTGCTGTTGATACACAAAACCGGCCCAGAAGCCTTACTAGTAAACTCGCCCAACACCTGCCTGCAAGCGCCGCAGGGTGATATTGCCTTACTTTGGTTAGACATGACGTATAGCGAGTCTATTGAGGTCATTCCATCTGCAATGGCAGCAGAAATCGCGGAGCGTTCAGCGCATACGGTTAACCCATATGAGACATTCTCAACATTCACTCCGTACGCAATGCAAGTCTCGCCCGCTTTTTGATACGTCACCGCAGCGGCTACTTGTACTTTAGAATAGGGGCTATGTGACATAGGTAGAAGTTGAGTCAGTTGATTTAAGATGCTTTCTTTCGATTGAGACATATCTAAGTTCTCTTTTACTCGTTTTCATCTCGAGTTTATTATTATAAATAGATTGATTATAAGTAGATTGAT
>CAYQMI010000167.1:0-4646 GCA_964418575.1 uncultured Glaciecola sp. | reverse complement strand
CAGACTACTTAAAAACACTTGAAAAAAGCACCGGTATATTTGTGACAGGGGGCAACCAGCTTAGGCTTTCAACAATTTTAGGCGGTACGCCTATCGCAAAATCTATACGTCAGTTAAATGCTAAAGGTGTTCACTATGCTGGTACATCTGCAGGTGCGGCGATTGTCTCGCAGCACATGATCACCGGCGGTAGCACAGGTGTTGTGCCTACTGAGGGCGGTGTAAACCTTGCGCCAGGAATGGGCTTAATCAACACTGTGGTAGTAGACCAACATTTCAATGAACGCAATCGCTTAGCAAGATTGCTATCTGCGGTCAGTTATAATCCGTTTTTGGTAGGACTTGGATTAGATGAAAACACCGCGGCATTTATTGATTCAGACAATGTTTTTACCACCGTTGGAAGTGGCGCAATAACCGTGATCGATCCAAGCAACATAGAGCATTCGTCTATGGCAGATGCTCGTTCTGGTGCAGCTTTAACCTTACTCAATTTAAAAATGCATATTCTTGCCAGTGGCGGCAGATATGATTTATCAGCGCACAAAGCATATGTGAGCTAAAAATATACAAATAAATTGCGGCTTCACTGTTACATTTCAAAAGTTTGTGTAAATATCTAATATCGCTCTAATAAAAGGCAGCCATGGCTGCCTTTTTTAATCGTAAAAATAACAATCTCTGGTGCAAATAATCATGAAAATTCTTAGCAAAAATGTGTATGTCGGCCCTAATGTTTACGCAAACTTTCCCGTTATTTGTTACCAAATCGATATAGGCGAGCTCGAAAACTGGCCTTCAGTGAAGCTTGGTAAAGACTTTACCGATGGTTTGGTCAGTGCTTTGCCATCATTGCAAAAACATGGTTGTTCATATGGCGAAGAAGGCGGTTTTTTGCGCCGTTTGGTTGAGGATGAGGGCACGTGGATAGGTCATATCTGGGAGCACGTTGCGATAGAGTTGCAAAATCTAGCGGGCTCTTCAGTATCCTTTGGACGCACGCGAAGCCTGCAAGACCCAGGTTGTTACTATGTTGTATATCAATACCACCAGCGCGATGTTGGCCTTGAAGCTGGAGCCTTAGGTTTAAAACTGCTCACGCATTTGATGCCAGAAAACGTGCAAAAAGCTATTGGCGCTAAAATAGAAGATGATTTCGATTTCACCGAAGAGCTAACAGATTTTATCAAGATGGCTCAGCGCAAGGAGTTTGGGCCGAGCACTGCATCGCTAGTGGCAGCCGCTGAAGACAGAGATATTCCGTGGCTGCGTTTGAATAATTATAGTTTAGTGCAGTTTGGTCACGGTAAATATCAACAGCGCATACAAGCCACCATTACCAGTGAAACTAAACACATTGCGGTAGAAATATCCTGCGACAAAGAAGATACCCATAATTTGCTTAATGATCTGGGCCTTCCTGTGCCCCAGCAGCTTATGATTTACAGCGAGCGACAGGCAGTAAGAGCGGCGCAGCGTATTGGCTATCCAGTAGTGCTTAAACCCTTAAACGCGAACCATGGTCGTGGGGTAAGTATAAATTTAACGACTGATGAAGAGGTCGTTACAGCCTTTGCTGAAGCGCAAAAGCATGGAACCAGCAGAGCTGTGCTGGTGGAGAGCTTCTTAAGTGGCTACGATCATCGCATGCTTGTGGTGAACAATGAGCTTGTTGCAGTAGCAAAGCGCGTGCCCGGCCATGTGGTTGGTGATGGTATACATAATATTGAGCAATTAGTTGAAGACGTTAACAAAGATCCAAGGCGTGGTGTTGGACATGAAAAGGTTCTTACACGCCTAGAATTAGACAATCAGGCCCAGCGTTTAATGGATGAAGCCGGTTATACGAAAGAGACAGTATTAGAAAAAGACGAAGTTTTCTTTTTGCGTTCTACGGCCAATTTATCTACCGGCGGCACCGCTATTGATGTGACCGATATTGTGCATCCCGATAACAGAGAAATGGCAATTAGAGCAATACGCGCAATTGGCCTTGATATTGGCGGAGTGGACTTTTTAACTCAAGACATCAGTAAATCATTCAAAGAAATTGGCGGCGGCATTTGTGAATGTAATGCTGCGCCGGGTTTTAGAATGCACGTCGCTCCAAGTGAAGGCAAGCCAAGAGATGTTGCGGGCAAAGTAATGGATATGCTGTTTCCTGTAGGCAGCAATGCGCGCATACCTGTCGCGGGTATTACTGGCACCAATGGCAAAACGACAACCTCACGTATGCTCGCCAGTATTATGAAAAGCGCAGGCTTTACTACGGGTATGACCTCGACCGATGGGGTTTATATCGACGGTCATTTAACAGTAAAAGGTGATATGACCGGGCCGACCTCTGCGCAAATAGTTTTGCGCGACCCAAGTGTTGATTTTGCAATTATGGAAACTGCTCGCGGCGGTATTGCTAAACGTGGTTTAGGTTATACCAGTTGTGATGTTGGCGCATGTTTGAATATTTCAGCAGATCATCTAGGCCAGCGCGGTATCAATACTTTAGAGCAGCTTGCGCAAATTAAACGTGTGGTAGTTGAGGTTGCAAAAGATTGCGTGGTGTTAAACGCCGACGATATTCATTGCCTGCAAATGGCTGAATTTTGTGAAGCAAAACAAATCTGCTACGTAACGATGGATTCTGGCCACGGCTTGGTGCGTGAGCATATCCGAGAGGGCGGCATGGCGGTGGTGCTTGAGAAGGGCATAAACGGAGAAATGATCACCATTTACGATAAGGGAGCACATATTCCGCTACTATGGACGCATCTCATTCCTGCCACTATTGAAGGCAAAGCAACCCACAACGTACAAAATGCGATGTTTGCGACCGCCATGGCGTATAGCTTCGACACATCCTTAGAAGATATTCGTCAGGGCTTAAGAATTTTCAACACCTCATTTTATCAAGCCCCGGGCCGTCTCAATATTTTTGATGAACATCCATTTAAAGTCATTCTTGATTACGCGCATAACCCCGCAGCAATTAAGATGATCACAAGCTTAGCCAGTAGGCTTGAAGTAAAAGGCAAACGCAGACTTGTAATTGCAATGCCCGGCGACAGGCGAGATGAAGATATTCACGAGGCAGCAAGTATAGTAGCGGGTACCTTTGATTCTTACATCTGTAAAGCAGATGATGATAGGCGCGGCAGAGGGCATGATGAAGTGCCTGCACTGCTCAAACAAACTTTGATTGATAAAGGCGTGAGCGATGACATCATCGATATCATTCCAAGTGAAACAGATGCAGTAGAGGCCGCTTTAGCTGCCTGTATGCCAGGCGATTTGCTGATCATTCTTGGTGATAATATCACGCGATGCTGGAAGCAAATCGTGCACTTTAATAGCGATAAAGCAAGCGAATCTGTTGATACAGATGGTAAGCCTTCTTCAGACTTCCCAGAGAAGCTCTACGAACCCATTGAGCATAAGTTTGAACTAAGTGAAGGGCAGCGCATTGTGCACGATGAGCGCGGTGTTCATATTGTTGTTGAACGCGACGAAGAATCTGATTAGCACCGTCTTATATTATTACTAGCTTATGATAAGGACATACTATGCCCTTTACCTTAGATGAAGTCAGGCGGTTAACTGGCCCCAACTTGCTATCAAACTATCCAGGCGCAATAGCAGATGTGCTGTTTAGCGAAATTGCCTCTGATGAGGTGCTAACTTGCTGGCAAGAAAAGCTTGCTCACTGCATGAAGGCCTTGAATTGGCAAAATCTTAATTATGCAGACCCGCAGTGGCGTTATCATCTTCAGATTTTTACCCGTGTTTACGATGGCGGCGCTAGTCTATCGATAGCTGCGCCAATGGATTTGTTATATAGCGCCTGTGATTTGGTGGAGCTTGCATGGGATTTGTGTGTTGAGCAGCTGAGCGCAGATACACTCGGTATTAATGAGTCCATTGATCTTGATGCTCGTTTAACAGTGCTTCGCGAAAGCATTCAACAAGAGCGCAACCCAGCGCTGCTTAATTTACTGGCATTAGCGAAGCAAAATAATGTTTTATGTTTAGTCGATGATGACGAATTGAGCTTAGGCTCTGGGTTAAATTCTAGCGTATGGCCCATTGACCAATTACCCGAGCCATCCACTATTCAATGGCACGAATATTCTGAGGTGCCCCTGTCGTTAATTACGGGTACAAACGGCAAATCAACAAGCGTTAGATTAGCAGCGCAAATTGCGAAAGCTGCGGGCATTTGCGCCGGTGTTACGTCCACCGATTTTATAAAAGTAGGTGACACGATAATCGACGATGGCGATTATTCTGGCCCTGGCGGCGCTCGCATGTTACTGCGAGATAAGCGCTGTGAAATGGCGTTTTTAGAGGTAGCTAGAGGCGGTTTACTGCGCAGAGGCTTGCCGGTTAATCGGGCAAATGCGGCCTTGGTAACGAATATTGCGAGCGATCATTTAGGACAGTACGGTATTAATACTGTGGATGAGATCACCGATGTAAAAATGATGGTTTCAAAAGCTATTGCCCCAGCATCAAGTTCTGAGGCTTCATTGACTAAAAACGCAAGTTATCAAGCCACGCTGGTGTTGAATGCTGACGATAAGCGTCTTGTGCAATCAGCTAAATTGACTAACGCGCCAATATGTTGGTTTAGCCTTGACGCAAACAATCCT
>CAYQMI010000166.1:0-4696 GCA_964418575.1 uncultured Glaciecola sp. | reverse complement strand
AGTAACCCAAAGCAATAAAGGCAAATATTATGAGTGATGACCAAAACAAAGAGGGTGACAACAAGCTACTTTACTGCTCTTTTTGTGGAAAAAGCCAACACGAAGTACGTAAATTAATTGCCGGGCCGTCGGTGTTTATTTGTGACGAATGTGTTGAGTTGTGTAACGATATTATTCGTGAAGAAATAAAAGAAATTTCGCCCAAGCAAAAAGCGGACGCGCTGCCCACTCCTTTAGAGATCCATAAACACCTCGACGACTACGTTATAGGTCAGGAGCACGCTAAAAAGGTATTGGCTGTCGCCGTTTATAACCACTATAAGCGCTTGCGTAATGGTGATGTGCATGAGGGTGTGGAGTTAGGTAAAAGCAACATATTGTTAATTGGCCCTACTGGTAGTGGTAAAACTCTACTAGCTGAAACCTTAGCCAGACTATTAGACGTGCCATTCACAATGGCCGACGCAACTACCTTAACCGAAGCTGGTTATGTAGGTGAGGACGTAGAGAATATTATACAAAAGCTTTTGCAAAAGTGTGACTACGACCCAGAAAAAGCCCAGCGCGGCATTGTGTATATTGACGAAATAGATAAGATTTCTCGTAAGTCTGACAACCCTTCAATCACCCGCGATGTATCAGGTGAAGGCGTTCAACAAGCATTGTTAAAGCTTATTGAAGGAACGATTGCTTCGGTACCTCCGCAAGGCGGGCGTAAGCATCCCCAGCAAGAGTTTTTACAGGTTGACACCTCAAAGATTTTATTTATTTGCGGCGGAGCGTTTGCCGGTTTAGATCGAATCATCGAGCAGCGCAGTTCCACCGGAACTGGTATCGGCTTTGGTGCTGAAGTTAAAAACAGCAAAGAGAAAAAGGCTTTAACGCAGTTATTCAAGGACGTTGAGCCAGAAGATTTGGTAAAATACGGTCTGATTCCAGAATTCATCGGGCGTTTGCCAGTGGTAACTAGCTTAGAAGAATTAAGCGAAGATGCATTGATTGAAATTTTGACCGCGCCGAAAAATGCGATTACTAAACAATATGGTGCATTATTTGCGCTTGAAAACGCTGAGCTAGAATTTAGAGACGATGCTCTTCGAGCGATTGCGCAAAAAGCAATGTCGAGAAAAACTGGTGCGCGTGGTCTTCGTTCTATCGTTGAGGCAGTGCTGCTTGAGACAATGTACGATTTACCATCAAGTCCAGGCGTCTCAAAAGTAGTGATAGATGAGGCGGTGATCAAAGGTGAATCTAAACCGCTTCTTATTTACGACAATGCAAGCGAAAAAAAAGCAGCGTCTGAATAATTCCAGTCAAAAAATTTAAAGGACCTCCGTGGTCCTTTTTTTATTAATACCTTTGAACTTTGCATTCCAATCCCCATATAAACAATCATGGTAAAAGATAAGAGAGAAAAATGACTGAGAGTACTTTACTCAGAAACATGCCAGTGTTGGCTTTGAGAGATGTTGTGGTGTATCCACACATGGTTATTCCTTTATTTGTAGGCCGCGAAAAATCTATACAGTGCCTTGAAGCTGCAATGGACAACGACAAAAAAGTGTTCTTAGTGGCGCAAAAAGACGCCAGCATTGATGAGCCCGAAACAAGCGACGTGTTTGAAGTCGGCACTATTGCCACAATTCTTCAATTGTTAAAACTTCCTGACGGAACAGTCAAGGTTTTGGTTGAAGGTAGTGTTCGAGCAAAAGTTTCCCAATACACTGAGACCGAGCCGTTTTTTGTCGGTGACGTAGACGTACTCGACGATCAGCTTATTGATGACGCAGAGCAGGAAGTGCTTATTCGCTCTGCAGTCTCACAATTTGAAGGTTACGTAAAGCTCAATAAAAAGATACCGCCTGAGGTGTTAACGTCATTAAATGGTATTGAAGACGCCGCACGCCTTGCTGACACTATGGCCGCTCACATGCCGCTCAAATTAGGTGAGAAGCAAAAAGTATTGGAAATGCGAAGCGTCACAGAGCGTTTAGAATTCTTAATGGCACTCATGGAAGGCGAAATCGACTTGCTACAAGTTGAGAAAAAAATTCGTACCCGCGTTAAAAAGCAGATGGAAAAGAGCCAGCGCGAGTACTATTTGAATGAGCAAATGAAGGCTATACAAAAAGAATTAGGCGAGCTAGATGATGCGCCCGACGAATTTGAAGCCTTGAATAAAAAGATCACCGATGCTCGTATGCCAGAAGAGGCACAGACTAAAGCTAAGGCTGAACTGAATAAGCTTAAAATGATGTCTCCAATGTCGGCAGAAGCTACAGTGGTTCGCTCATACATCGATTGGTTAGTGTCGGTGCCATGGCATAAACGCAGTGCTGTGAAGCGCGATTTGGGCCGAGCAGAAGAAGTGCTCGACGCCGACCACTACGGCTTGGAAAAAGTAAAAGAGCGTATATTAGAATATTTAGCCGTTCAGCAGCGTGTTAAAAAATTAAAAGGCCCTATTCTTTGCTTGGTAGGTCCACCTGGAGTGGGTAAGACTTCTTTAGGGCAGTCCATTGCAAAAGCGACGGGACGTAAATACGTTAGAATGGCGCTTGGTGGTGTTCGAGATGAAGCCGAAATCAGAGGTCATAGGCGCACTTACATTGGTTCATTGCCGGGCAAGCTCGTGCAAAAAATGTCTAAAGTAGGGGTTAAAAATCCGCTCTTCCTGTTAGATGAAATCGATAAAATGTCATCGGATATGCGAGGCGATCCCTCGTCAGCGCTTTTAGAGGTCTTAGATCCTGAGCAGAATTCAACTTTTTCAGATCACTACTTAGAAGTTGATTATGATTTGTCGGATGTAATGTTTGTAGCCACTTCTAACAGTATGAACATTCCAGGTCCCTTACTCGACCGCATGGAAGTAATTCGTTTGTCGGGTTATACAGAAGACGAAAAATTGAATATCGCTCTGTCGCATTTAATGTCTAAACAGAAATCTCGAAATGGCCTAAAAGAAAAAGAGTTAAAGATTGAGGACTCTGCCATTATTGGCATGATTAGGTATTACACTCGTGAAGCTGGCGTACGAAGCCTCGAGCGAGAGATCTCTAAAGTTTGTCGTAAGGCAGTTAAGAACATCCTTCTCAAAAAAGAAAAAGCGCCAGTGGTAGTGAATCAGGATAACCTCAAGGACTACTTAGGCGTGCAGCGTTTTGACTATGGAAAAGCAGACAAAAACAACCAAATTGGACAGGTAACAGGTTTGGCTTGGACCTCTGTTGGCGGTGACTTGCTCACCATTGAAACTAGCGCTGTGCCGGGCAAAGGTAAAACCACTGCTACTGGTTCCCTTGGTGATGTCATGCAAGAGTCGATAAAAGCCGCTCTGACAGTGGTTCGTTCTCGTGCTGAAAAACTGCGGATTAATCCAGACTTTTACGAGAAGCGGGATATCCATATTCATGTTCCTGAGGGGGCGACGCCAAAAGATGGACCAAGTGCTGGTATCGGTATGTGCACCTCGCTTGTGTCGTCTTTAACGGGCAATCCGGTTCGTTGTGACGTTGCCATGACAGGTGAAATTACGCTTCGGGGTGAAGTGTTAGCTATAGGTGGATTGAAAGAAAAGCTGCTTGCTGCACATCGTGGTGGTATTAAAACGGTAATTATTCCACACGAAAACGAGCGTGATTTGGAAGAAATTCCAGATAATGTGATTGGTGACTTGTCTATTCACCCGGTTCGCTGGATTGATGAGGTCTTAGATATTGCCTTACAAAACCCAGTTGAAGCAGTTCAGGTGGCGTCATAATATACATTTTTCAGTGATTTCGGGGCGTAAGCCCTGAAAAACTAACAAAAAACGCAAAAAAATTAACTTTTTTTAAAATAAGGTATTCACATCCACTCCAGTTATGCTACCTTATTGTTATTCGCTTCAAGCCTTGATTTCAAAGGGATAGCAAGCGTTTTATAAAAAGCAAAAGAGTTTACTACTTATCTTCACGCATGGATGAAAGTGTGTTAGGTAAGAAATTAACGTTAATTTTAAAAGCAATATAATAACAACGAAGGGGATCATATTGTGAACAAGTCTCAACTTATCGATAAAATCGCTGATGGCGCGGATATTTCTAAAGCAGCTGCTGGCCGAGCTTTAGATTCATTCACTGATGCAGTAACTAGTGCGCTTAAAGATGGCGATCAAGTCGCTTTAGTTGGTTTCGGAACTTTTTCAGTTCGTGAACGTGCCGCTCGCAGCGGTCGTAACCCACAAACTGGCGAAACTATCCAGATTTCAGCTGCTAAAGTACCTTCTTTTAAAGCTGGTAAAGCACTAAAAGACGCTTGCAACTAAGTTCATAAGTTTAAAATTTCGAAAGGCGATGATAATCATCGCCTTTTTTTATGTCTGGACGGTTAAAATCTCGCGTATTTACTCGAGTATGGGTATAATCTGCGCCCAAGTTTTAGTTCGGCATAACGACGCGATTTAATAGGATGAAGTTAGGGCAGGATGATAAGTTTTTGCGCCAACATCAACACGCCTTAAATAAGAACAAGCCGTAAAAAAGAAGGTTATTGAAACAATGTTAGAAAGAATTCGTGAAGGCATACAAGGACCATGGGCAATCGGGATTGTTGCACTGATTGTCGTAAGCTTTGTATTTACAGGAGTAGGTGGCTATTTATCTTCCTCTGCGACGACCGCCGTTGCACTCGTAAACGATAAAGAAATTACTGC
>CAYQMI010000165.1:0-4718 GCA_964418575.1 uncultured Glaciecola sp. | reverse complement strand
GTAAAAACGCCAGACTTGATTATTGCGGACTATCACCTGAATGACACCGACAATGGCGTGGCTGTTTGTGGCGCACTTAACAAGCAGTTAGACGTAAGCATACCAATGATATTAAGCAGCGCAGACCGCTCTGAGCAAATTCAAGAGCTTGCCATCGCAAGCGGCATGAGATATTTACCTAAACCAATAAAAAGTGCAGCCTTAAAAAGACTGATACAAACGCGTTTAAACGTGTAAAATAGCGGGCTTTAGAGTCTGCAAATAGCCTAATGCGTTTGTCATGTAAGGAAGTAAATGAAAGCCCCTGTTACTAGTCGCGATCACCTCGAAGAAAGCTATCAAGCGCTTGCAAATCAACACAGCGACAGCCGCCTGCAAGAGTCGATGAAAGTTATTTGCTTCCTTGGTGCTATCACGCATATCGGCTTTCTTTTCTTGTTCGCCATTATGGGCGCGAACGTTATGGCGGTATTAAATATCATTAGCATTGGTATTTGGATATATGCATTTTACTTAGCACAGAAACACCGCTATCAAACAAGCATTAACTTAGTTATTGCCGAGATGTTTACACATGCCGTGTTTGCAACTTTTATTGTGGGCTCCAACCTAGGCTTTCAGTACTATTTATGGCCAGTCATGGGCTTACTTTTGACCTTGCCTTCCCACAAGTTAAAACAATCTACTTTTATTTGTATATTGGTGGTTGTGAGTTTTATTGTTATCTCTTTAAGTTCGCGCGGCACAGCCTATGCCTATGAGCTTAAAGACTTGGTGGATTATATTTTTGCACTAAATGTTCTTCTCGCTGCCATCCCTTTTGTTTTAACCATTCTGTATTTACGCTCTACTAATATCAATAACGAGAAAGAACTGTTTTCACAAGCCAATATGGACGAATTAACCGGCACTTACAATCGCCGTTTTGTGCACGATCTAATGGAAAATACCGACAACGAACAACGCCGCAGAAGCTTCGACAGCTACTCTTTAGTTTTAGGCGATATTGATAATTTTAAAAAGATTAATGACCAACTCGGCCACAGCATCGCCGACATGGTCATTAAAAAAATCGCGAATGTATTAAAAGACAACGTAAGAGACTCCGACATTGTTTGTCGATGGGGAGGAGAAGAGTTTTTAGTTATTCTTGCTAACGCAGACATTGAAACAACCGAGAAGATTGTTCATAAGATACGCCATGGTATTCACCGCGGTATTAATATTCCAGAAGTAGATGAGCTAGGTTTAAGTATGAGCTTTGCGATTGCCGACGCTCACCGGCACATGTCATTCGAAGAAACCATCCGTCAGGCCGACTTGAAACTATATCAAGCTAAAGCGGCTGGCACAGACAGAGTCATGACTTAGCTGCAGGGCAAGTTGTAAAGCACAAGCCGCTAATTTTCGGTACTCATCATTTGTTTGTACATAATACCTGCCTGCGTGCGATTGTTTACGCCCAGCTTACGCAACACCGCTGAAGCATGTTGTTTCACCGTTGACTCTGAAATATCAAGCTCATATGCGATTTGCTTGTTCAATAGACCATTTGCAATCATGTTCAAAACTTTGAGCTGGTGCGGAGTCAGGGTTTCAATCATTTGGTATTGGTGCAGCTTATCAACAGTTTGCTCTGGCATTTGAAAATCATTCGGTAGCCACTGCCCACCGTCTAAAACAGTTGTTACGGCCTCAGAAATACTCTCTAAACCTACAGATTTTGGAATAAAGCCGCTTGCTCCCAAAGCAATGCACTTTTCAATAACAATGGCATTTTCTTCACCTGAAACAATAATCACCATCGTATTTGGAAACTCTGCTCGCAACCTCGTCATACCGCTTAAACCATCTGTATCTGGCATATTCAGGTCTAAACATACCAAATCAATGTCTGGATTTTGCTGCAGGCATGCATAGGTTTGTTCAAAGTTATTTGCCTGAATCACGGCTAGCTTGAGTTGTTGGGCAAGCACCTGATTTAAAGCGCTTCTAAACAGAGGGTGGTCATCAGCAATTAAAGCCGTAAAGTCTTGGCTCATAAATAAGCATAACTCTTCGTTGAATGATAAATTTCGTTCATAAAAATAGCCTAATTTGCAAGGCATTACTAGCCAATGGCCAATAATCTCTTCAACTACTTAACAACCCAAACACAGACCTAAAAAAAGGCGGCCGAAGCCGCCCCAACACACATGTTAGAATCGATATCCGAAGGTAAGCTGAACAGTCCTTGGGTCGCCATAATATCCGATTAAGGTATTGTCGCCACCAGTACCGGGAATAAATCCACCGTTACCGTCAGGGGTTACGAATTGGTATCCACCCACGAGGTATTCTTCATCTGTTAAGTTCTTAAGATGAAGACCACCATAGTAGTTGCCAGATTCACTTTCCCAGTTAGCGCTTATATTAAGTAGCCCATAACCATCTTGGCTCAACAAGCTTTCTGCGGTTTCATCAATATTATAGTCGTCACGATAATAATAGTTAGCAGTTAACACAAAATAACCAACGCTGGTATCAAAGGCGTAGTTCGCGTTGAAGTTAGCGGTATATTCTGGCGTATTTGAAATAGCGAATGAATCGGATATATCAATAGGCTGTCCATCTGGGCCTGTTGTAAGCACTTCATCAAAGCTTGCGTCAATGTAGCCCAGAGCAACATCAAAGCTCAATGCATCAGTTGCGACCCATGTGATTTCAGCCTCTACCCCTGTAGAGGACGATTTACCTACGTTACCTAATATCTGATTGAGGTCGGTCGGTGATGACACTGGCAACACTGAAATATACTGACGGTCTTTGTGGTCTAGACTAAATACAGTAACGTTTGTTCTTAAATTATCACTTATGTCTGTTTTGATACCTAGCTCGTAAGTATCCACAACCTCAGGATTAACTGCCGATTCATTGATTGTTGCACGTGGGTTGAAAGTACCTGATTTAAACCCTTGAGAGAAACTAGCAAAAATCATCGTATCATCAGATAGTTGATAGTCTAAGCCAACACGCGGCGTGAAACGAGACCAGCTTTCTTCAGAAGGTGCATCTAATACGCCATCACCATCGGTGTCTTGACCTAATACCTGCGGCACTAAGTTATTACCAGGAAATAATCCGTCTGGACGCACATAGCCTGGTATCCAGCCTGTGGTCGGATAAACATTATCAAATATCAAGCCGTTGTTAACAAAAGCGGTTTTCTTCTCATCTGTGTAGCGTGCACCAAGCGTTAACGATAATGCTTGTGTTAAATCGATGTTTGCTTGCGCATAGGCTGCCCAGCTCTCTGAGTTATTACAACCCGTTACTTCGCGAGTAAGTCCGGGTGCACCTAGCACTTGGCCTAAAGCACCTAAGATTGCATCAAAACTACCGCACGACTCGCCGTCGTAATAATATAAACCACCGGTTACTTTAAAGGTCTCACCTAAGTAATTCGCTTGCAATTCATGAGTCGTGTTTTCATCGTCATAAATAGCTGGAACGTCGAAAACTATTGCCGGAGTATTATCAAAATCAATATTCGTCGGAGAGGTACTTTCACGACTAGACGCAACATATTTAAGTTGAAGCGCATCAGTCACGTCATAGCGAGCCATAAAGCTAAAGCCTTCAACGTCTACTAAGTTTTCTGTTGGTAAGCTGGTGTAAGAATCGTAAACGCTATCGGGTACTGGCGCGTCGGTCAAAATACTGGGAAGCAGTCTAAAACCACCTTTTGAATTTGAGGTATCTTCTGTTTTATCCCAATCTAATCGGAAAAATAGTTTATCGGTTGGGGTGTATTCCACCGCAATGCGAGCTGCCCATAAATCTTTGTTGTAGTTTTCTCTGTCTTGGTCAGGTAATGCTGAAATTAGGAACTCACCAAAACCGTCACGATTTAAATTGGCGTAACCACCGCCAATATATAGCTTGTCTTCAATCAAGGGGATTTGGCCGGTGACCATTAAGTCGCGCTGAGAATAGCTGCCTATAGTGGCTTGTGCGTTAAATTCAGCATCGCCCGACATTTCTTTGGTCACATATTTAACCGCACCACCAATGGTATTTTTACCGTATAGGGTGCCCTGCGGCCCGCGCAATACTTCAACTCTCTGAACATTAAGTAAATCTAGTACAGCGCCTTGTGGGCGCGCCATATACACATCATCAATGTAAATACCTACGCCGGGCTCATAGCCCCAGAGTGGATCTTGTTGGCCTACACCACGAATAAAGGCAGTGAGTGTTGAATTAGTGCCTCGGCTTGTTTGTAGCGTCGTGTTAGGAGAAAACTGCTGAACTTCAGTAAGTACGGTAATACCCTTGTTTTGAAGTTCCAAGGCGCTTACCGATGTGACCGCAACCGGCACTTCTTGTAAAGATTCAACCGTACGACGAGCTGTTACTTCAATTGTTTCTAAAGTACCTCGGTTCGCCTGCGCTTGTTGCTCATCTGTTTGCGCTTCTTGCGCCATCGCATGGCCCGCAAGGCCAAAACTGCTCAACGAGCTTAATACAGCTAAAGCACATGCTGTTTTGGTAAAACCTGACTGACGCTGAACAACGGTATGAGCTTGTTTAGCTGATTTTCTTATTGTGTGGTCTCTCATAATGTTTCCCTAAAGTGCATATTATTGTTAATTGTTACATTTTCTTCTGGGTTTGCGGTCTGGTGTTAAATTTAAGTTAAAAACGTTAAAAAATAACTAGTACCATCGTACTATGGG
>CAYQMI010000164.1:0-4789 GCA_964418575.1 uncultured Glaciecola sp. | reverse complement strand
TAGTAAAGTACAACTACCGCAGCGGTTTTTGTCATTTTTTGTTAAATACGTATCGTTCGAATTTGTATACTAGTTTTACCATAAATGGCGGCAAACAGCGCATTAAAAATACGGCGGTTGCGTATAGCAAATAGCGAATACGCACGCGCTTGAAGGCGCGCATTGCATAAATACGGGCTTTAAACTCATTTACCGACTTAACAAAGCCTCGACGTTTGTAAAAGTTGTTTACTCGCCTGAACTTAAGGAGGGGCTCTTGGATATTGTGGAAGCGTACGCCATTAGCTAAAAGCTCTACCCATAAAAAATAGTCTTGCGTGTTCGACAAATCGTCGCGATACCGATAGCCCTGCTCTAGCAGTTCGAATCTCATGCAAACAGTAGGATGGTTAATGCCGCAGCGTTTGGTAAAGGTGCGTTTAATCTTCTTGTTGTTTTGCGGCACTGAGCGCGTGCCAACCTGCTTGCCCACTTCGTTAATTTCAAGCAATGCGGAGCCTAGCACTTCTACTTCTTTGTGTTTTTGCAAAAATGCTACTTGCTTAGCCATACGATGTGGCATCGATATATCGTCGGCATCCATTCTAAAAAAGTACTTGGGCTGATAAGGCAAGCACCAGTCCATTACAAAGTTCATACAGCGGCTTAAACCCACATTACTTTCACTTTTAGCAATCACAATGCGGCTGTCTTTTTGAGCGGCTTGGGTGACCATGTTGTTTATTTCAGGCCCTACCGGGCCGTCTATTACAATCACGTACAAAAAATCAGTGTAGCTTTGCTCAACAATGCTACCAATAGCTTGCTGCAACCATGCAGGGTTGTCGTTGGCATAAGTTGCCATGGCTACCACGCTTTCAAAGCTATGCTCAATTGGGGTAGGGTCAGTAAAGTAAAAAGACTTGGGCAAAAAAGCTCCGACTCGGTCATATCAGCCGCTGGTAATGCGCTGAACTATATCATTTTTATAAGTCAATTTTCTCTAAATTCTCACGAATACTAAAATTTTCATAAGTCAGCGTTAAATTAGGATTGTAAGCTGGGTCGTGTTGAATATATTTTGCCCACTTAGTTTGCATGTATTTCACTTCTGCCTGAAAACGCTTTTGCTTTTCGAGGGTATCTTCGTGCCCTCGCGATATCGACTCATGATGATAAAGCAAGGCTTCGGCTACCCATACGTTACGTTTGCCCAATGCTAGTACGTTCAAACAAAAATCTACGTCGTTAAAGGCTACTGTTAAGTCGGTTTCATTTAACTTGCCGGCGTTTTCAAAGTCTTCTCTTTTCACTAATAAGCAGGCGGCGGTCACCGCGCTGTAATTTTGTGTGGCGATGGCTCGCTGCATGTAGCCAGGCCTGCCATTAGGTAAATACTTATTAGCATGCCCCGCTCCGCCCCCATAGCCCATTACCACGCCTGCATGTTGCACCAGTTCGTTTGAATAGAGTAATTTTGCGCCCACGCAGCCTACATCTGCGCGCAAAACATGAGTCACCATAAGGCTTAGCCAGTCAGGTGCAATAACTTCAACGTCGTTATTAATTAAGCCTATTACCTCGCCTTTCGTATGCTCAGCAGCGTAGTTATTAATGGCAGAATAGTTAAATGGGTAAGGATAATCGAGCACGCTAACCTTTTCGTGAGCTTGAATATCGGCTAAGAACGCTAAGGTTGCTTCGTCGTCGGAGCGGTTGTTTACAATGCAAATTTCGTAGTTTGTGTAGGTGGTTTTTTCTAAAATGGATTCCACGCATGGGCGTAAAATATCCACCCCATTGTAGGTAGGTATAATTAAGCTCACCAAAGGGTTTTGCTTGCTCTTAAAATAAATGCTTGAGTCGAGTGGGGCTTGCACGTCGGTTTCTATCGTTTGTTGATGCACTAATACAAAAGGAATATGCCCTACTTCAATAAAAGCGTCTTGCAAATACATGGCAATCAACATTTTACTCAATTGCCAATTATGCTCTGCCAAACGCGTAAGTTGCTCGGGTGCTTTAGTAAGCAAGAGGCCTGTTTTTATGTATTCGGTAGAAAGCAGTAAATCGGGGTTCCAATCTGGGTAAAAGGCGGGGTCAAAGCGATCGCCATCTTCAAGCTTGTCGGTATCTACGTAACTCAGTGCTGCCTCACAGCTACTGCGATTAAGCGCGGCAAAACAATACTCATGCACTATATCACCGTGGCCCACCACAAATATATTGCTGGGCAGTGTTTGACTCATTCGGCTAATTTTGGGCGCATCACAAACGGTAATATTCTTTCTTGATTTGCACATTTGATTGGCTAGTTTTACCGTGCTTTTACTGTCGCATAGCACCCATATATGCTCAGGCGCTTCAACGCAGGCTTCAATACTGTTGATGCTTTGCTCTAAGCGCGTCAATTCCAAATTTTGCGCTTGGAGCATTTCCACCGCAGTAAGTTCATCCTCAAATACATGAAAGCGTTGTTGATTAAACACAATTGCACAGGCATTCACCTGGCGCTTTGTTGCTTGTGTAGCAGTTGCATTTTGCAACAGCGAGATGTGATGAGCCATGCATGCGCTGTATAGCGGATTGTGTTTTTCAACCGTTTGATGGCGGGTATTACCAATGGCAATTTTATGGTTCACACTCGGATGAAGCCTGGTGCGGCACAGCCAAGCAGTATACAAATATGCCAAGCGCGGTTGCTCGCGTAAATATAATCTAAAGCGTTTAGGTAAACATTTTACGCACAGTTGAACAGCCTGCATCAAAACCCGCGTTAGCATGCAAATAACCTCTTATTTTAACGTTAACAGCTTGTCTGCAATACGCTCTAAACAGGCATGCGCTTGTGGGTCGAGCAACCATTCGGTGGAAGGTAACTGTACGCTTTTGAAACCAACATTAGGGGCATAATTCATAATATTATCGATATAGTCTTTCGACATGATTTTTTCAGCGCGGATATCAATGGCGTAATTGCCTACGTTCATTGCAACATGGTGCTTAGCAATGGCAGCATGCAAATAGCTTAAATCCTCACCTTGGAGCTGCTCTTTATGAGCCTGATACGCGCTACGAGTAGCGCCATCATCTGCAGCTTCTTGGCTTTGCGAGCGGCTTTTGAATATGTAATTGAGTGCACGCACGGTTTCAATATCTTCAATACTCATTGAAGCATTGCGCACATTCGAATCTTGCTCGTTTTCAGCGATATTATTTGGCGCGCTAAGGCCCACTGCCTTTAAAAAATCTGGAATGAGTGTGTTGTTTTTAGCACTTGCATCGTAGTCAATTACAATCAGGTTCTGCTTGCCAAATACATGGCCAAACATACCGAGCTTTAGGTCGGGTGAGAGCATTTGGCTCATAGCTGGTCGCGCGAGGTGCTCGTGATAATAGGCAAAAAAATCAATAGTGCCGCCGTGTTTAATCACCTCTTGCCAAATAGAATACAGTTTTAAGCTAGCGCGGCGCCACGAAAACACTACTTTAACGGTTAAAAACGGCAGGCTTTGCTTCAAATAAGTGAAGTTGTCTTTGCTTAAAGAAATGAGATCTTCACTTGAGATAACAAAGTTTGCATCGGTATTCTTAAAAAAATCAATGTCTTCGGCGCTGAAGTTTTTTTCTGCCAAACGCTCACGAATATGATGATGCCCAAAAATTCTCACAAAACGCTTAGGATAAAGTACGCCTTGCTTATGAAACTCAACCTGGTTGTCGAGCATGTACTTTTGAATTGCCGTTGTTCCAGTTTTATGAGGGCCTACGTGTAAAAATAAGGTTTTCATTGAGCCACCGTAGTCGTGTTAGCTGCGTCTTTGCGCGCAATAAAAGCTATATATCGAATATCTAACATCTTAATTACCAAAAAACGGATAACGGCCAAAGCGGCTCATCAGCGCGCCCCACTTCATACTTTCTTGTTTCACATTCTCTCCTTTTGTCACCGCGTTTTCGGCAAATCCTGCTGCCAACCACTTATCTTTTGGATGCAATATATGCATGTTGGTAAAGCCAAAGTCACCGCAAAGCTGCGCGTCGGAGCGCACGTTGTCGCCCACATGGATAAACGATAATTGCGATGCATCCACCAACTTGCGAATATGCTGCCACATGCTGGTGTTGTCTTTTCTCAAACCCAGCTCTGAAGATACAAACAGCCTAAAGCTCACGGCTAAACCGCAGTGGCGCAGTATCATCGATATTTGTTGTTCGCTGTAATAGGTGTCGGTCACGAGCCAAATTTCGCGGCCTAAATCAGATAAACGGTTTACCACCTGAATCATCTCCGTTTTGCCCGACATACCATGCAAATCAAATTGAAACTCTAACTCCGACCACTCTCTAGCTTGCTCTACATCGCAGCCTAACTGCTCTGCCATGGCCGTATATACTTCTTCTAGTTTCACATCGCCTTGGTGATTGCGCTCGATCCTAAGGGCGGTTTCGCAGTCGTTTCTTAATTTCACAAAAAGCTCAGGCGTGGCAATAACGTCTTGTTCAGCTAAGTATTCACCTAAACGATATTTGGCATAATCGGGGGCTACGTATTTACGATTAACGAGCGTATCGAACACATCAAACGAGGCAATATCGAAGTTAGACACTTCGTTAAATAACTGCCTTACCGGCTTTGTATATTGAATAAACATATAGGTTTTATCTTTTGTGAATTTACCCTCTGGCGGGTAATAAAAGAACTGCTCATAACCTTGTTTTTCAGTCAGTAAACCGAGCACACGCTCTAGGGCATGCAAGTAGGAGCCGTCGTTAGGTAGGGGCTCTTCAGGGAAATCTTCGTACTGGT
>CAYQMI010000163.1:0-4795 GCA_964418575.1 uncultured Glaciecola sp. | reverse complement strand
GTGTTAAATTTAAGTTAAAAACGTTAAAAAATAACTAGTACCATCGTACTATGGGAATCAAAGAGGCTTTAACGCACAATTGGTGACATCCTGGCAATTTGCGGTCACAAATTGAAAAGCTTGGGCATCACGTTCACTCACTCCTTATTAAGTAACGTATCGATGCAACTATAAAAACAAGAACAGGATATCTTAAATGTTAAGTTTAATTGGATTAGTAGGTGGCTTAGTACTGCTTATATTCTTAACGATTCGCGGAATGAATCTTTTTATTGCAGCCCCAGCTTGCGCTCTACTGGTTGCATTATGCAGCGGAATGTCGGTGTTTGTTGGCGACGGCAACTTTGTTCAAACCTACATGAGCGGCTTCACGTCTTTTATCGCCAATTGGTTTTTTATGTTTTTACTCGGCGCGCTATTCGGTAAATTCATGGAAGACACCGGCGCAGCTGATGCTTTATCCCGCTGGATAATTAATAAATTAGGTTACAAAAAAGCTATTTTCGCTGTGGTAGCGGCATGTGCCATCTTAACTTACGGCGGCGTGAGCGTTTTTGTGGTTGCCTTCTCGGTATACCCAATGGCTCTTAGCCTATTTAAAGACGCAGACTTGCCCAGGCGTTTTATTCCTGCAACCTTAGCGTTCGGCTCAGTGACTTTTACTATGACGTCGGCTGGTTCGCCAGAAATTCAAAACTGGATCCCGATTAAATACCTAGGTACATCGCCCTTTGCCGCTTGGGAGGTAAGCGCAGTCGTGGCTATCTTTATGGCATCCTTTGGCTACTGGTGGCTGAAAAAGATGGTAAACAAAGCGGTTGCAAACGGCGAATCCTTCCATCATAAACCTGAAGACCCAGATATAGTAGAACGCGATTTACCCAACCCGTTCACCGGTCTAATTCCTTTGTTTGTGGTACTGATTATTTCGTTTTTATTCCACGAAACCTACAAAGAAATGGCTTTAATTGCTGCGCTTGGTAGCGGTGTTGTTACCTTAATGCTAATTAATTTTAAGTACTTTCAAAACTTAGGCGCAGCCGTTAACGTTGGCACCACCGGCGCACTTGTCGCGATAGGTAACACGGCTGCTGTAGTAGGCTTTGGTGCAATTGCTAAAACTACCGAAGCTTTTCAAAGTACCGTTGAAATTATGACTCAAATTCCAGGCAACGAACTAATAGGTGCTGCAATTGCAGTGAGTGTTATTGCAGGACTTACGGGCAGTGCTTCTGGCGGTCAGGCCATCGCATTGCCCTTAGTTGGTCCGTATTATATGGACCAAGGCGTCGACCCCGAAGAGCTGCACCGTATCGTATCAATCAGCTCTGGAGCTTTAGATTCGCTGCCTCACAATGGCTATGTGGTAACGACCATTCGCGCTATTTGTCATGAAACGCATCAAGCTGCATATGGGCCAATGGCTGCGCTGACAGTTATTGTTCCGCTGATTGGGCTTAGTATGGCAATTGCTTTATTTATTATGTTTTAAGAATCTTTGAGACATAAAAGAGGTTATGCGATCAAGTAATGCGAATAAATTGAACGAGACAAATAGAATGATGAAAGAAAGTATCAATATGAATAGGGCTTTGTTTACTTTTAGCAAAATGATCAAAGTATTTATGACTTGCTGGATTAGCTTCGTTGTTTGTAGTCAATCAGTATATGCTATGACGCAAAGTTCCAGTCAACAGCAAGGTAATAATTCGAAGATGGCATCGCAAGAGACACACGCGCAGAGCAGTGACTTCATGTTAGTAAGCAAAAAAGTTCATGAAATAGAAAGCTTCACAACCTTTAATAATGAACAGATAAAGCAAGTAAAAGTAGGCTGGGAGAGCTATGGCAGCTTAAATGAAGATAAAAGCAATGCCATATTGATCACCCACTATTTTACGGGAAGCTCTCATGCCGCGGGTAAATATTCCGCAGAGGATGCTGAACCAGGCTATTGGGATGCCATTATTGGTCCGGGGAAGGCAATCGATACCGATCGTTTTTATGTAATAAGTGTAGATAGCCTCGTGAATATCAGTGCTTACGACGATAATGTGATCACCACGGGCCCAGCAAGCATTAACCCAGACACTGGCAAGCCCTACGGTTTAGATTTTCCTGTCGTGACAATGCGAGACTTTGTAAATGTGCAAAAGTCAGTGCTTGAGTCTTTAGGCATTAATAAACTTTATGCAGTTGCTGGTCCCTCAATGGGCTCCATGCAAGCTATCGAGTGGGCGTCGGCTTATCCTGATAAGGTAGAACGCTTAATATCTGTGATTGGCTCTGCACAGGCAGACGGGTGGACCACTGCCCTATTAGAGCAATGGACTTTGCCGATTAAACTCGACCCCAATTGGCGTGGTGGCAACTACTACGGTCAAGCAAAAGAAGATTTTCCAAATCAAGGTTTGACCGCAGCATTAGCCTTCATCACGCAAAGCGCATTAGCCCCCGGCTTTTTTAATCAAATGAACCAACAGCTTTTAGGCGACGAAGCGCAAGATAATAAGCGAGCGCTTTACGATATTCAAAACTCTCCTCCTATTGTCGAGTGGTTAATGCAGCGAGCAAGCGAGCGCAGTGCAACGATGGATGCGAATCATCTGCTGTACCTGGTAAGAGCGAATCAATTATTTATGACGGGTATGAAACAAGACCTTAAAAGCGGACTGCAAAGTATAAAAGCAAAAACTTTATTCATCCCGGCCACTCAAGACTTGTTGCTTATGCCCTATCATGCGGAATTAGCAGCAAAGTTGCTTAAAGAAGAAGGTAAGGATGTGTCTTTGCACTATTTAGACGGTCCGCTCGGGCACCTTGAAGGCCTAAGTAATATCGCACAGTATAGCGACATCATTCGCGAGTTTTTAGCACAATAAGGGATTTATATGAGTGTAGTTAAAGGTAGTGGATTTGCTGCTACAGTATTGCCAATGCTTGTTTTTACAGCGAGCTGCGCTGTTTTCACGCCAAATGTTTTAGCTCAAGCTCAAATTGAGAGTTTGAATATAGATATAGCGCAAAGCTCAGTGAGCGGACTATCGTCTGGTGGTTATATGGCAACACAAATGCAGTTAGCGCATTCAGAACTAATAGTCGGCGCGGGTATTGTTGGGGCAGGCCCTTATTATTGCGCCCTTGGAGATATCAGTATTGCGCTAGGCCAATGCGTCGACAAAGCCTCGCAGTCAATCACTAACGCTCCGTTTATTGCAAAGTACCAAGAGTATTTACAGTCTAATTTAGTCGCCTCTCGCGTTACGCTTGAAGATGACCGCGTGGTCGTTATTCACGGTAAAAAAGACACGACGGTCAACCGCAGGGCTTCGGATTTATTGGTGGAGCAATACCAACAGTGGTTATCAAAAGGCAATTTAAAATACATCGATGATAAGGATTTTGGCCACCACATGCCTACGCTCAGCGCCGGCACTGAATGCGAGGTATCGCAAAGTCCATTTATTGGAAACTGTAATTATGACGCCGCCGGTGAAATCCTCTCATTCATATACCCTGAACTTAAGACACCAGAAACAAATAAGACGCTAAACGTCGAAACACTAGACCTATCTGATTTAGCAGACTTAGGCGGCACTTCGATTGCAGATGAAGCATTTGTATTTGTACCCAATACCTGCAAAGACGGCGCTCAATGTAAACTGCACATTAGTTTTCATGGTTGCAATCAAAGTGCTGAAGACGTTAAACGTAGCTATGCTGAACTGTCAGGCTTTAATCGTTGGGCAAATGCGAACAACATCGTGATGCTTTACCCACAAGTAGAAAAATCAATGTTTATGCCACTGAATCCCCAAGGATGCTGGGACTGGTGGGGATATACTGATGAGAATTATGCGAATAAGCTAGGCCCTCAAATAGAGGCCATTTACAATGTAATGCAGGCGCTGAATAAGGAAAACGACTGATGACAAAAGCTAAAAATATTCTTATTACTGGCGGCGCAAGCGGCATTGGCTTTGGGATTGCCGAACACTTAGCAACATTGGGTAACTATATTATTATTGCAGACATAAACTTAGATGCAGCGCAAAGTGCCGCCCAAGCATTAAATAAGAGCGTCGAAAACTGCGCACAGGCAGTGCAACTGGATGTGTCTAGTGCAGCAGATATTGCATCAATTGGTGAGCGCCTCAAGGGTACAAAAATCGATGTGCTGATCAACAATGCGGGTATTCAGCACGTTTCAAAGCTGGAAGAATTTCCAGATGATAAGTGGCAAAAGCTAATCGAAGTTATGTTGGTAGGTCCGGCTTTGCTTACTAAAGCGCTGTTAGGACATATGAGAGAACAAAATTTTGGCAGAATTATCAACGTGGGAAGTATACATTCGGTAATTGCTTCTCCTTACAAGTCTGCTTACGTGGCCGCAAAACATGGATTGCTAGGTTTTGCCAAAACCCTTGCTCTTGAAACAGGCGATGTTGACGTTACAATCAACACCCTCTGCCCTGCCTACGTCAAAACCCCGCTTGTGGAAAAGCAGATTAGTGCTCAAGCAAAAGAAAATAATATGAGCGAAGAAGACGTAATAAACAAAATCATGCTCGAGCCTATGCCCAAAAAAGCCTTTATTGGTGTGGATGAGCTAGCTGAGACCGCCGCATTTTTAATTGGCAATGCCGCGAAAAATATAACTGGTCAAACAATCGTGTTAGATGGCGGCTGGACAGCACGCTAGGCATTCATACAGTGGCATGCTAAGGATAAGACCTTTCAATAAATATTAGCTCGACTATTAAACAGTTAGGCTTGTATCTAGCAGGCAAATTAA
>CAYQMI010000162.1:0-4849 GCA_964418575.1 uncultured Glaciecola sp. | reverse complement strand
TTTGGGCCTGAAACTCGCCGAAACAATCATAATTATTAACGGCGAATTACCGCTCAAAAGAGCCCAAAGGATGACACTTTTTATTTGATTTATACTGCCGCCTTTAGACGAAGCCTTCCTAGCAAGACCTATGCTTAAGCAAAATAATCAGGCTCATTCCCGGGCCGCCATTTTATATTACACCCCATTGAAGGAATTTGCGGCTCAGGTGCAGAGTTGCCGTGCAGCAGTTCGTCTATAGCGGCTTTCAGGTCACTTCCGCTTGCCTCACCGTTGGAGGCGTCGTAGTTTCCTGATGAAATTCTGTGTGGACGAGTGGCATCAAATTGTCCGCGATATGCCAAATTTCTGCTTTTATCAAATACAAAGATATCGGGTGTGCAAGCTGCGCCGTAGGCTTTTGCAGTCTCTTGAGTCTCGTCAAAAAGGTAGGGGAAGGTGTAGGCGCGATTTGCTTTTTCTTGTTGCATGTGAGCAAAGTCGTCTGCAGGATATGCGTTTGCGTCATTACTATTAATGGCAACAAAGCCAACTGTTAAAGGCTCATAGCGGTTTGCTAGCTCAGCGAGTGCAGGCGCAATATGAATAACATAGGGGCAATGATTACAAATAAATAAAACCACCAATACTTCGGCCTTATCAAAGTCCTTAAGAGTTACGTACTCACCCTCAGTGCTTTTCAATTTAAAGTCTGGGGCTCTACTGCCCAATTCCATCATAGTAGATTCGGTAAGAGACATAGGTTTCCTTTTTTTATTCTAATCAACACTCGCCAAAATCACCTTCAAGTCCTTAGATTCAACAAGAGCTAGTTGGCGCATAAAAACCTCACCGTTTTCATCAAAAACGAAGAGCTCAGCCTTTTTGGCTTTGTAAGTTTTTATGAACTCATCTGTAGCGGGGTAGCCTGTGCGAGACACTAAAAAATTTACCGTGTCGCCAAGCTCTGACTTCGCAGCATTCATTTCAATAGTTTGTTGGTTACTCACCACCAAATTGAGATCGTAAATAAACACCACAGATTTTTTACCGTTGCCAATTTTACTTAAATCATTGTCGATTGGCTCTGGCAATGACCAAATAAATGCGGCAATAAAAAGTCCAGTGAAACCAAGTATAATGAAGGTTTTTTTCATAGCATTACATTTCTTATTTTAGTTTGTCTTAATACTACGAAATTAGGGGTATTCAGTTTGATTCTTTATCAACTGCCTGCTTAGCTCGTTTTATTCGTTCATAAAATGGATACAAATCCATTGCATGCCACAAAATTGCAGTGGCAACAAAAATTAATAAACAGCTAATCATCAAAACATTGAAGAACTCAGGAGAAGGCAGTAAGCTCAGGCGCAGTAGAACGTATAGGGCATATGCCATGAGCGCCAAAGATAAACTGGCGATTCGCAAAATACGGTTGTGCTTGTTTTTAATGCACTGGTAGAGCATTGAGAATGTGAGCAATACAAAAAGATTTTGTAGATATTCCACAATGTCTACCCATGAACACTTTGAAACGATAGGTTTATGACGTAAATCATAAATTTATCTTGTTCCCGTGACGCCTAAGCATCGTGGTTAGTGAAATTAATGCTAGCCACCACAGCGGCATACTACCTCCACCACCGTCAGAGCCTGAATTAACTGGTGCTTGCGTAAGGTTGATAGTCACTTGGTCATTTACAGTGTTAATACCATCCGAAACCGATATTGGATAGGTGACGGTAGTGCCAGAACGCGGCACATTTGTTGAAAAGTTAGCCCCCTGTACACCACCGATTGTAATCGTTAGGGGATCACTCTCTGGGTCTGAAGCTGTTACGCTTATCGTCACTCGCTGCCCTCCGGTGGCACTAGCAGGTGAGCTGATATCGTCGATGGTGGGAGCGTCGTTATTATTAATATTAACGGTAAATTCAGCGCTCACTGAGTTGCCATTACCATCGTCTGCCTCTACCGTGTAAACAAGCTGTGTTGTTTCATCCACGCTTGGCGCAACAATACTGACCACACCGCCGCTTTGCTGTACAGGTGTCGCAGGACCTGCGGTTTGCGTGAAGCTAAGGCTAATAGTGTCGTTGTTAGGATCTACAACATTAATTGGAATGACTAAGCTTTGTGTTTCAAACACGTTTAATGTGCTTGATGGGTTACCGTTAAAGTCTATTTCAGGAGGGCCTTCTACCTGCACCTCTTGCACGAGAGCTGTTTCTTGCTCGGTATTAAAACTTCGGTTTTGCAAGAAGCTTGTTAGCTCAATGCTCAATGGGCCAGGCTTCGTGTTTTCATCAACCCGCAAAGAAAAATTAAGTGATGACGAGCGGTTATCATTTTGGCTTTTAGTCACTTCATAGATAAGTACACCGTTGCTAATTATGCCGCTGCCTACTTTTACAAATTCAGTTCCTGTCGGCAATGGAATATTAATTTCGTAGCTGCGCTCTTCATTGCTGCTGTTTGCCGCAACCACTACAGCAGCATTGAAACTATCGCCGGGAAGCACTCTACTCACATTGGTATTGATTACTACGTCATCAGCGCTGCGTGTTACGTCTACTGCAATTAAGCCAATGTTTGCAGGGCTTTGTGCACTGGTTCCCATTTCAATCGCGCCGTAATAGTCATCCCCAATCTCAGCGTTTGTGAGTTGATGAATAAAACGGATATCGAAAGGTACAGACGCCGAAAGTGAACTAGGAGCAATCACATCTAAGCTGTCGTCTTGCTGATTTCCCACTACTGCGTATCGCATCTCGTAGGTGTCGGTGGCGCTTGCACTGCCGTTGAAGTTTTGCACCACAATAAAATAGCGACCGGCTTCTGGATAATCCACCGCGACTTCTTCAGTGGCATCGCCCGACAAACTTTGTCCTATCTCTTCAAAAATAGATAATTGGCCGTCATTGTTGCGGTCAAAAACTAAATATAAATCTAAGTCAGAGGCACTTGAGGAAACAATCTCGGTAATTAAACGTTTAGCGTTTTCGCCCACTTGAATCTCAGTGATCACCACGCCGTCGTTTATATTATCTAGGTAGTCACTTGGGTCGCTGTCTTCTGCAATTTCACCTATCACTTTGCTTGCTTTGGATAAAGCAAATGGAGTAAGTAAAAAGCTATCTAAATTGATCGCATCAATATCTTGTATTAGTAAACTATCGTTATCGCGCGATGCGTTTATCTGAACATCAGTGGGTATATCGCCAATGGATGATAAAACACTCACGGGCAAGTGCAGAGAAGGCGAGTTTGCAGCATCTAAATTCACCTGACCAAATACATAGCGGTTTTTGTCGGCGCTGATGCTATCAATTCTAACTTCGATTTGCTGCGTTTCTCCGGCTTGAATGCTAAAGCTTTGCGGCGACACGCTGATGCTTAAGCCATTGTCAAATGACTCAGCACTAACATCCCAAACACCGTCTTTTGTTGCTGTGAAGGTGCGGGTCCATGTGCATATTGCAACACATTCGTTATCGGTGATACTCGGCAAATTCAGTGCACGAGGTTCGCCACTGCGGCTCGGCTCTGCCGCTAGGTAGTTACTTTGTGTCTCATTCATAATAAGACCGCTTTGTGCAGCCAAATCTACCTGAACACGGCCTGAGCCCATATCAAAGAAATCTGCTGCGCTTGTTGCGTCCTCGCGCAATACAGACGTTACCGCCGTCATTGCTAGCGCAGAACGAATATTGTCGGGTGTCCAGCTAGGATGAGTAGCTTTTAACAATGCAGCGGCTCCGGCAACATGCGGGCTCGACATTGAGCTACCTGTTAAGTAAGTAAAGTCACCGGCGGGTGCAACATGACCATCGTGTCCAAAGCGTTGATCTGCATAAGCAGAATAAATATCGACACCTGGAGCGGTGAGGGTTGGGGCTAGGGTGCTGATGGTAGTATTTGGTCCTCTAGAAGAACCACTCGCCAATACGTCTACTCTGGCTAGATCTACATTTTGTGAGGGCACGCCATCACTTATTGTCGCGCGATGATTAACGCCACTTGCCAACCACTGTTTTAAACGGTCACCATCATCAGCATTAATGTGAATACCCGGTACAACATAGGCATCGTTTGCTAAAAAAGTATCGCCGCCTTGCACGTTTGCCAAAACATAACCTCCGGCTCCACCAGCACTTACATTTTCAGCCTTTTCAACACGTGCAATTTCACCACGGTCGCATACTACAATCTGTCCATTAAAGGTGTTAGCAGGAAAGGGCTGTAAGCATTGTGCTGAGTCATTAGTAGGGTCATTAGGATTATTAAAATCACCGGCATATACAATGTTCGCGGTAATGCTGCCTGTGTTGCTCTGCCCAGTTATCGCCTGAGGCGGATTACTGCCGCCAGAAAAGTTTCGAAGTTGTTTTACGAACGCGTTTTCTCTTCCGTGTTCGCTAAATGCTACTGTTGTATACCAAGGGGCATGTTTTTGTGAGCTAGATACCCCTGGTCCGCTGTTTCCTGCTGAGGTGGCCACAAAAATACCTACGCTTTGAGCGCTTAAAAATGCGCGTTCAGTAGGGTCTCTCCAGGGGTCGCCGCCGCCACTAATTGAAAAGTTTATTACATCTACGCCATCTTGAATGGCATCTTCAATACTGGCAATAATTGCTGAGCTTGGGCAGTCAGCATAGGTATCGTTTTGGTCAGAGCGCCCGCCGTAACAAGCTTGATAAGAAATAATGTTTGCGCGTGGAGCAACCCCTGAAATTTGCTCGAAAGTGAAACCGGTGGGCGTGCCGTCAGACTCTTCCTCTCCCTGAGTAGGCAGTGTTTCGGCTAAGTCATTTAATATATTCCCTGCGGCTATGGCAGCAACATGTGAACCATGACCACCGTAGTCTTC
>CAYQMI010000161.1:0-4910 GCA_964418575.1 uncultured Glaciecola sp. | reverse complement strand
GTATATAGGGTATGATCATGACCATAAGTTCCGTACGAATTTGAGTATTTCCATCAGTCCGAAATAGCTTACCAATTAGCGGTAGCTTGCCCAAAATGGGTACGCCCCTTTCGTTCTCGGAGGTAGTAGATGAAATTAAACCTCCAATCAATACTGAACCACCATCGCGCAAGGTTACGGTGGTTTGTAGGCTTCTATTCAAAATAGTAGGGTTTTCAGCATCAGACGATTCAGCCGCTTCGCTCAGTTCTTGGCTTATTGCAATATCCACAAAGCCAGAAGCGTGCACAGTGGGCTTAATATCTAAAATAACCCCTGTTTTACGGTAGCTAATATTGTTGATAAGGGGCGCATCTCCATCCACCACGCTTTGTGCTTGCGAGGTAATAATCGGGATTTCGTTACCGACGTCAATAGATGCTTCACCGCCACTTTTCACCATAATACGGGGTCTAGAGCGTATGTTTGCACGGCGGTTTTCATAAAATGCATTAATAACGGCTCGAGTTTGTCCTGCGGCATCGAGCGCAAAACTAAAGCCTGAACCATCAAAGCTAAAGCTGCCTAAGCCAGAATTAGCCAACCATTCTACGCCACTTTCTTCGTTATCGTTGAGCTGTACTTCCACTAAAATAACCTCAACCATGACCGATGGTGCTGGTTTATCGAGGCGTTTTATAATGGGCATAATTTGTAGCCACTGTTTGCCGCTACCGCTGAATAGAATAGTGTTGAGTGACTCGTCTACGGTAAATCGACCTAAATTAGCATCGTCATTATTGGCTCGGGAATTACTGAGCAAATTGTTTGTGCTGGTAGGGCCTTGCTCGCCAGTATTTCGTCCGTTGGTGTCACGCTGATTTGTGCTTTGCTGACTTACACCAACCGCATTCGCCACTCCTAAATTATTTAAAATACCAACAATATGCGCCGCCAAAGTACTTTGAACTTGATAACTAAATAAACCTTGTTCAATTTCACTTTGTTGTTTAACCTCAATTTTACTTACCCAATTAAGAATATGGTCGAGTACGTCTTTACTCTTTGCAAATATAACAATTTGTCCCGATGTTTCTAGTGGCAGTAACCTAATTGCCGCACCAACTTGACTGCCGCCTTGTCTAACAGAAAACCCCTCGCTTTGTAATATTGACTCTAAACTTGTTGCCAATTCCTTAGCACTGCTTACCGTAGGCGTGATAACACGACTCTGCATATTGGTCATTGAAGGGCGGTCAAACAGTTTGATGGCGGCAATTGCCTGTTCAATTTTTATTTTACTGCCAATCAGAATGAGCGAGTTACTGGCTGAGTCTTCATTTACGGTGAGTTCATTGCGCTTAAAAAGTTGCAGTAAATAACCGCGCACAGCAGGAGTATTAACAGCCTCCAAGGTATATACATAAAATAAAGGGCGATTAGAAGGCGGTACTTCAGGCAGTGTGGCTCCACTTATCAATAATGGCGTATCACCCGTCGCTGTTTCCGGTGAAAAGCCAAAGGTCAAAATATCGTCTTGCAAAGAGGTGGTAATACCGTAAGACTCGAGTGTCTCTTTAGCTACCTTATATAGGGCTTGCTCTGAGAGTGCATTAGCCAAGCGCATAGTTACCAAATCTTCTGCTTGGCGCACCTGCGGTTGAACAATAAAGCTTAAACCCAGCTGATTCCCAAATACTTCATTTATAAATACACCAATCGGCATATCGTTAAAGGCTAAACGCTCAATCTTTTTATCATTAGACAAGCGAGGCATAACGGTTTCTGAGGCAACAGTAGCTTGCTGCTGCACACTGAGTGTTGGTCCTTTACTCACATAAAACGCAGGCTCTTGATTTGCATTACCAGAGCTTTCTTCTTGTATTTGGTCGCTTGTTTGTTCGTTGGGCGTCTGAGGCTCTCGCAAAGGAGTATTAAATGTTTCATCATCGTCTTTCGATAACTGATACGCAGGCCCGCGCATGTTCGCGCAACTCGACAATAAAACGCATAAACTAATCAAGCCAATTTGGCATGCCGTTCTTACTTGGGTTGAGGAGGATCTTTTAATTATCATTATTCTCAGTTTTCTGGCGTTGATGGGTCAAATAATTGCATAACGTACTGAACATTATCACGCTCATCTAACCAGGTGATACTTGTATTATTAATAGACACTAGCCGCCATGTTTGGTCAAAACGGTCGTCTACTCGGTATCGTTTTGCACTGGCTGCCGGTGCTTTTCCGCTCATAATAATCGCGCTGGTGTCTTCGTCAATAAAAATACCCACTAGTTTGGCGTTTTTTATACTCGATGCATCACGTTCAGCAGCGCTATTATCTTGCTTATCTTCTGTTTTAGTTTCAAGTTCTGCTTTGGCAGTAAACTGCTCAAGCCCTTCAATGGCGCTTTGCCACTCATCTCTACTAATTTCGCTTAGCTCGGGAATTTCGTTATTTTGCTTTGCCTGATTCTGTATCGGCTGGTAGCCATGATAGGCACCGAAGCCAATGCACAAAACAATTGATACTAGAGCAATACCATATAACCTACTCATACCGTAACAGCCTCGCATACATCCGCGGCATCGCACACTTCAAGCACATTAATCGCAGTTGTTGTCGCAGCTTCATTTACAAACATAATGTCGATAACAAAAGAGACCGTATTAGACGCTCTTGGTGAGTAATTCATAGTTTGCAGTAAAAAGTGACTGCGGTTGCTTGCAAAAGTCTGTAAAAGCTCCGTTAATCTATCTGTATTAAGTTGGCCCGATAATTCTACCCGAACCTTGTAAAATGTTTTACCGCCCACGACCGATTGCTCTGCACCTAACAGGTTTAAACGTGCTCTGTTTAGTAAGGGAGATAGTTTGTTTTCTAGTTGAGCAAGCGCACTTGCCTCGGCAATGCTTTCGCTAGCTGCTTCGGGAATAGCGCCTAAAGCTTGTTGATGGGCATTTTTCCAGCGTTCAAGCTCTTCTTCGTTAATATCGGCCTCTAGTGTAGCGAGTAGTCTTGAATATAGCTGGGCCTGTTGTGAAAGGGCGCTTTTGCTTTCTTGCAAGCTGTCGATACTAATTTTCCCAACATAAACACTTAGCAATACAAGGATGAGAACCAGCATCCACTGCAAACGCGGATTGCCGCGAACGCTCGCAAAGTGCTCAGACTCAATTATTTTCTGTTTAATATTTGTTAGATTCAAAACGATAGCTCCAGTACCCACGTGTTTGGTGTTCCATGCGGGCGAATATTGGCCGTTTGAATGCGCTCACTTGATTCTGCAGACTGAATAATTTGCGTAATGTCTAAATTATTCGCCTCAACTTCAATGCTTAACTGGTTGTTTTGCCATGTTATGTTTTGAATAGTCGGCTTACTGTTTTCAGGCAGCGTGCTAATACCAATGGATATCGCTTCGGGTAAAAATATATGTCGGGTTTGGGCACCTCTGATAAAGTTGACGCTACTAATATAACTTGCCAGTGTGCTTTGCTGCGAAAGTTTTGGGCCCACTAAATCTGATAGCTCTTCGCTTTTACTGCTTAACATCGATAGCTGTATGTTACTGGTAATCGCGCTGCCCAAAACAAATATTAAAAAGCCCGCGAGCAATATCAACGAAGCGCTAGCCCAAAACCAAGGCTTTGTTATTGTTTGAACAAGCTGACGCTGAGTTGCCCAGCCATGGTGCTGTGCTGATAATCTTTCATCAGTGCCGGTGTTGCCTGAAGCATCTGCATTTTTACGTAAACTTACACACGACACCAGCACACCATCACGCCACTCTTGTAAATAGCGGTAATGAGTGCTGCTTAGAGTGTGCTTGCCATCTTTTAAGGGGGCTTGCGCTGCAGTTTCGGGTATGCCGTTTAGCGGGCTGGCGCTAAACCATAAGTGTAAACCATGCTTGCTTTTGTAGGCATAATGATAAGAACTTGGGAAGGGAGCGAGAACTTCAGACTGAAGCTGTGCCCATTTGAGGATTTCATCATTGTTAAGGCCAGCCGGATAGGGGCTGAAAAAGTAATGCGTGAGCGTAGTCGAGTCTACGCTATTTTGCTCAGGCCAAATGACCCGGTCAATTGCATCTATCCAGTTAGACATTGCTGAAACATCCATCGTTTAATGTAGCGCCCGTTATTTTATAAAAAACTAATAATATGACTGCTGAACTTGCACTACGCAAACCACTTGCCCATGTGCTGTAAAAGCCGTTTAAGAATAATCGTGTTTAAATTCTGAAACACAATGGTGTAATATACATCAATTATTCTAAATTATTAATATTACGTTGATTATTTGCAGTAAAAGTTGCTTCTTAACTCAGAGATTTTAACTTGTGCTGATAGAAATATCGTTTGTTAATAGACAAAAGGCAGTTAACCATTGATTCATCCGCTTAAAACCGATTTGACCGCTATGTCGGATGACTTTATTCAGGCATTCGCTAAAACACTGTCGCTTAGTGCTAAGCAACAAGAAGAGCTGAGCTCCACCATGACTAAGCTCAAACTCAACGCGGCAAAAGCTAGCACTCGTTTAGCATTATGTGGCGAAGAAAAGGCCCTTAGCATTGTGGCCGATGTGTTAGCTTGGCAGCTTATCGATAAAGAAGCGAACTGTCCGCAAGCGGTGTCTATTATTCAAAGCCTGCATGAGCTCAATATAAGTGTTGAATGGGCGATAAAACAGCAGATATTTGTGTATGTTGATGATTCGCGCAGCACAATTTACTTAAGCCAGTTTGATAATATTTTCGCGCTCTCAGTCGTGCTCTCCAATCTTCCTGATGACAATAATATTCAGCTGGCACTTCTTACACCGGCTATGGCGACTAATTTAGTCGACGAAATCGAAAGAGAAGTGTCAGTTAATCAATTGTTTAGCAATCGACAAATAAACCCAGCAGCACTTGCCGAAGAAG
>CAYQMI010000160.1:0-4948 GCA_964418575.1 uncultured Glaciecola sp. | reverse complement strand
GCTCGGTTTTATTTGTGGGATGCAGTGTGGCAAAAATTAAAATTCAGAGTGTGATTTTAGTAAAAACGATGCTCCAAGGGAGTGCCCTATGCCTAGCCTTATTTTATTAGTTCTATATTTTTCGGACACGACTTTGTTTGTGTCCTCAACAATAAGCTTAGTAAACTCGGCAGAGTTGGTACCTACAAAGTCTTGAAATCTATTTGCATTAGCCACGCCAATTACAATCACTTCCGGAATTCTATGAGTATCGTATAATTTTTTCGAATACTCATTTACCAAATCAAAATATGCTGGGCCATCAAAAACGAAAACTAGAGGATATTCACGACGAGAAAACTCATAGTTTTCGGGTAATGATACAGACAAAGTTATATCTGACTGCATAGATTCATTGAAGAAACTAAGCGTCTCCACAGCAAGTGACCGCGAGCACAAAAGAATTAAGGCAATACTTAAAGTAAGTTTATAAAGGGGCGTCATAGTAAATCCTTTTTCAATAAACACCTTTCAATTTTTAAGAGGCTACGCACTCGGCATTTTTCTACAAGCAATAAAAAGCTCGCGTTATCGCGAGCTTTTTATTGGTGTAAGCAGGCGCGCTGAAGTGTTGCGGACTTATCAAGGCTTACAACGTTAAAAATTCATCATTATCAATAACCCTTAGTGCCAAGCAGTCACTGTCTTTATTGATTACCATCGACGCATCTACACGAGTCCCACAACCAACATATCGTCCTGCGGCGGTGAACGTGCACAACTGAACATACAATCCATCGAGTTGGGCAAGCGGAAACAACTGTTGATAGATTTGCGTTTGTTCACCGAACTTGCCCCCAGTACTGGCTATCTCCTTTTGGCTTTCGTCAAACAGACTGATGTTAGCGCCGCAGCGCCCGACAATGGGTTTAGTGACGTAACCACTACTTAACAAACTATCGGTCAATTCAAAATCGGCTTCGAGCAGCAGAGGATGGTTCGGATATAAAGACCAAATGATGGGCAAAATCGCCTTATTACTTGGTATTAAAGACCAAAGCGGCTCGTACACCATGATCTCAGGATGAAATAATACATCAGACAGCTTCACACTGCGGCTTAACAAGCCTGACGAAAGCCCTTCATTATCATTGGCTAAATCTGCTCTTATTTGATCCAGTGCGGTTTCCCAAGCCCAAGTTTTCCATACCCATTTAATGACACGACCGTCTTCATCTAGTATATCGCCGTTACTTGATAAACTTAGTCCTTTGCTTTTTACTATGATCTTGGTCTTTATCCCTGCAGCTTCGATGCACGATTGCATATATAGCGCGTGATATGCCTCTTCGGCGTCTTCATCGCGTAGTATGTGCACAAACTGCTGGGCACCGTTTGCTCGCCAAGTGTCACTTAGCAGCGAAGATAAGTGACTGCCGCCATCTCGCCCTTTGGTCAACTTTACATGCTGGGCCCACTTACCCTGAATCTTACCTGTTTCCATATAACAAGAAGCCGAGTCACAGTTATATTCATAAACCTTTAAGCCTTTGTCGCTCAGCGCAAAGTCGAAGCGGCTTGTCACAAGCTCATGCACCCGATTGCTCCACGAACGATGAATGCGCTCAATAATTTCCGGTGGAAAGCAGAACTGCGCTAAAAGCGACGGATTTTTTAAAACGTGCTCGGTGGCATGCATGAACATATCGTGCAGTTCGTTTGTGGCTTGCGCTAAACGCAATTCCATTTGTTCAGAAATGACAAAATAGCGTAATGACAAGTCGGGGTTAGTGCTTAAACCATGTGAAGCAAATGCTTCAACATACGCAGCCTCATCGGCATTATTCAAATTTAAGCAAGCGGTATCTGTTGAGGCGCTGCTGTGTACCTGTTGTGCTTTTATTAAAGCTAAATCAGCTTTAACACTTATCGCTTTGCTCGAAAAGCGTGGGGCGTCATCATAATTGAGCCATCCTAGAATACGGGTGTTGTCAAAGGAGTCATGAATAAAGTAGTTTCCTTTGTCGCTTCGTTCTAACTTGAGCTCTCTTGCATAGTCTGCCCCCGGTAACCATGCGCTAAAATGCACATTTTGTTCGGCAATGCGCACAAAGCGTTCGCTAACTTCTGTGATAATGGCAACATGGCCTGTACGCGCAAACTCGCCGCCTTCAGCCCATATCAACATGGCGCCTACCATTGGTGCTTGCGCAGAGCCATTTTTTATCGCCTTTAAACCCTTTCGTTCACCCGTGATAGGATTGAGCAATTCAGGTAATCGAAATATCTCATACGCCATGCCAACATCAGCAAAGGTGAATCCACTGCATAGGTAGAGCCAACGCCGCGCAAATTCTACGCATTGCCATTTGTATCCGAGGTAAACACCATCCAGACTGTGCTGAAAATCCCCACGCTTTAAATAAGGAGATGATTTGGCTGTACTGTAGTCTGAGCAATAGGCATCAACGCCGCCGAGTGCAACGCCAAGCAAATGACCAAAAGGTAGGTTATGAGAAGCCATAGTTTTTTAAGGGTGAGTAATTTTTGCGCAGAATATTCCTTTTTTAGGGATTTGCAATCTATATTTATTGCGACTATTGACATAAAAGGGAGGAAACTTCCCCCTGAAAACCAGGTCAGCTCAATCTGACCGTTTATTTGAATTCGCCACGATGACGGTGAGCTGAGATGAGCGTATAACTAACACAACTAAATCACTTATAGTTCAGTATAAATAAGCAACAATTGACAACACTTCCCCACGCTAACTATGATTAATCATCGCGTGATAACCAAATGGGCCTTACCGTGTCTGAGCAAGTATCTGAAGGCGCCTCATCAGCGCACAATCAAAATATGCCTTTGAGCGAAACTAATTCCCCCTACCCTCATTTGCTAGAACCCCTAGATTTAGGTTTTACCACGCTTAAAAACCGAACATTAATGGGCTCCATGCACTTAGGGCTTGAGGAAGAAAAAGGAGGATTTGAGAAGCTTGCCGCCTTTTATGCTGCTCGCGCAAAAGGCGGCGTTGGTTTAATTGTGACAGGCGGCATTGCACCGAATATTGCGGGATGGGTAGCGCCTTTTGCTGGGCGAATGAGCAGCAGCAGGCATGCTAAAAAACATAAAGTGATAACCGATGCGGTGCATCGCGAGGGCGGTAAAATATGCATGCAAATTTTGCATAGCGGCCGTTATGGATATCATCCATTTGCGGTATCTGCCTCAGCGGTTAAATCGCCCATTACGCCATTTAAACCTAAGGCCCTCTCGGCAAGAGGCATTCGTAGCACCATTAGCGATTACGCAAAATGCGCACTGTATGCCAAAACAGCGGGCTATGATGGCGTTGAAATTATGGGTTCAGAGGGTTACTTAATTAATCAGTTTTTCTGCGAGCGCACGAATTTTAGAGATGATGAATTTGGCGGTAGCCTTGAAAACCGGGCACGACTGGCGATTGAAGTGGTAAAAGCCACTCGTGAAAAAGTCGGTAAAGATTTTATTCTTATTTATCGTCTATCCATGCTCGATTTAGTGGAGGGCGGTGCGCCTTGGGAAGAAATTGTGTATTTGGCGAAAGAAATAGAAAAAGCTGGCGCCACACTTATTAATACCGGCATAGGCTGGCATGAGGCACGTGTGCCCACAATTGTTACCTCTGTGCCAAGAGCCGCTTTTACTTGGATCACCAAGCGTATGAAAAGCGAGGTGAGCATTCCGCTGATTGCAACTAATCGTATTAACACGCCTGAAATAGCAGAGTCTGTGCTGGCGCAGGGCCATGCTGATATGGTGTCGATGGCACGCCCTTTCTTGGCAGATGCCGACTTTGTTGCCAAAGCCATGCGCAACGAATCAGACCAAATCAACACCTGTATTGCCTGTAATCAGGCTTGTTTAGACCACGCCTTTGAGCAAAAACGCGCTAGCTGCTTGGTTAACCCACAAGCGTGCTACGAAACCGAGCTGATCTTTAAAACTGTCGCATCTCCCAAAAAACTCGCGGTAATTGGCGCAGGTCCGGCTGGGCTTGCCTTTGCTACCTATGCTGCTGAGCGCGGACACGAAGTACATTTGTTTGAACAGGCAAGCGAGATAGGTGGTCAGTTTAACTACGCGAAACAAATCCCCGGCAAGGAGGAGTTTTACGAAACGCTACGCTACTACCAACGCAAAATTGAAGTCACGGGAGTGAAGCTCTACCTAAGCACCAAAGCCGATGCTGAAACGCTCAAAAAAGAAGGTTTTTCAGAAGTCATTCTTGCCACTGGCATTAAGCCCAGAACACCGAAAATTGAGGGTATTGAACATCCTAGCGTATTAAGTTACATCGACGTTTTGCGTGATCATAAGCCGGTTGGTCATCGCGTAGCGGTTATTGGTGCTGGCGGTATAGGCTTCGACGTTTCCGAATATTTGGTGGAGACCGAAGCGCTTACCACTAACTTAGATAAGTGGTTAGAACACTGGGGGATTGACAAAGAATTTAGCACTCCCGGTGGTTTGCAGGCAAAAGAGGAATTTACGCCAATAAGAGAAGTGTTTTTGCTGCAGCGTAAAGCCAGCAAAGTGGGTAAAGGCTTGGGTAAGACCTCTGGCTGGGTGCACCGTGCTTCTTTGAGCAATCACAAAGTACAAATGATTGCTGGTGTGTCTTACGAAAAAATTGATGATGAAGGCTTGCATATTCTGATAGGCGACAAAGCCAAAACTTTGAAAGTCGATAACATCATAATCTGTGCCGGCCAAGAGCCGTTTAAAGAGCTCGAAGATAGTTTAGTGTCTGCAGGCATGAAGGTGAATATTATTGGCGGCGCTGATGTCGCGGCGGAGTTAGATGCTAAGCGCGCTATTAGGCAAGGGGCTGAACTGGCTGCATCCATCTAGAACGCCTGAATTGTGCTCACTTTGTGCGGGTAGCGGACCTAAGTTTAAAACGAAGAATCGTCATCCCCGCGAA
>CAYQMI010000159.1:0-5034 GCA_964418575.1 uncultured Glaciecola sp. | reverse complement strand
CAGTTATTTGCGCCATAAGTGCCAACAATACAAAGCATTGCGGCATGTTAAAAGTAAGTCCGAGGGGCACATCGCAGCTTCGCATGTAGCTGGTAAGGTGCAGGGTGTCGCCTAAAAGTGAAAAGGTATGAGTGTGCATGCAGGGGCGCAAACAGCCAAGGTCAAACTCCCCTGGATTATAAAACGTGATAATTTCGCCGCGGTCGTCTATTCCTTGGCTTAGATTTGTGACCACTTTTTTCAGTTGATCAAGGGTACTTCCGTCGGGCTTTTGCCAACTTCGACCCTGCACGCCGTAGACGCGACCCATATCGTCTGTGCCTTTGCGCACTGGATTATTTAACCAAGCTTGGTTTTCGTTTGCGTTAGCATTCCAAGTATTACAACCAATCGCTCTAAATTGCTCGGCGCTGTCATATCCCCTCAAATAACCCAACAATTCGGCAATGGCAGCCTTATAAAAGCATTTACGGGTAGTCACAAGCGGAAATTCGTTGGCACCTACGTTGTATTCTAAGTCGGCGTTGATAACGGCAAGACACTTTATCCCGGTTCGTTCGTTGGTTACCCAGGTTCCTTCGTCTGCAATGCGCTGACATAAACGTTCGTACTGATCCACTTACTTTCCTTTATTCTTTGATTGTTTACTGCTTTTTTCGCTTTTGCTCTGCTGATCCGGCCCGTTTTTATGCGCAATAGCAGGGCGCTTTTTATAGGCATAAATCATCAGGCCTGCGCCAGCGAGCATCATCGGAATACTGAGCATTTGCCCTTGGGTGATAACAGAGCCATATATTCCTTCAAGGTGCGCATCGGGCTGGCGATAAAACTCTACAATAAATCTAAAGCTACCATAACCCAATAAAAACAAACCGCCAACTGCGCCGGTTGGGCGAGGTTTTACTGAGTAGAGCCACAAAATAACAAATAAGGCCACCCCTTCAAGAGCGAATTGATAGAGCTGCGATGGGTGGCGAGGATCAGGCCCTGCACCCGGGAAAACAAAGGCCCATGGCACATCGGTTACGCGGCCCCAAAGCTCGCCATTAATAAAATTACCCACGCGACCAGCACCTAAACCAATTGGCACAAGAGGCGCAATAAAATCGCCCACATACAAAAATGACCACGACTGTTTTTTCGCATATAAAAATGCGGCGGTAATCACGCCAACGCAACCGCCGTGGAAAGACATACCGCCTTCCCATATCTTAAATAAGTATAGAGGGTTGCTTAGGAAGTTATCGAAATTATAAAACAGCACATAGCCCACACGGCCGCCTAAAATCACGCCCATGAAACACCAAAATAATAAATCTGACAGTTGGTCCTTACTCCAGCCTGTTCGGGGCAATCTGCGTGAGGCTAGCCAAAATGCCGCAGCAAAGCCAATAAGATACATTAACCCGTACCAGCGCAAAGCGAGAGGGCCTATTTCAAAAATTATGGGGTCAATCTGAGGGAAGCTTAAATGTGCTGAATTTGCCACCGGCTACTCCATTCCTATCATCATTCGAATGCTTACCAATACTAAGAAAACAGCGAATATCCGTTTAAGCTTCATGGTATCTAATTTGCTTGTGAGTTTAGCACCAACACGCGCCGTTATCATAGAGGTAATTACAATTCCGAGCGTGGCAGGCAAGTACACATATCCTAATGAATAATCAGGTAAATATGGACGATTCCAGCCAGCATAAATAAAACTTAAACTGCCAAAAATTGCGATTAACACGCCGCATGCACTGGCACACCCAATGGCTTTTTTAATGTTTACTTGAAACCATATTAAAGCAGGCACAATAAGCGCCCCACCACCAATGCCCATAAGCGCTGAAATAAAGCCACTGCCTAAACCAACACCCGTCAGTATGCTTGGGCTGGTGGTGTTCTTTGACATGCGCCGGCGATTAAAAATCATTTGCAGTGCCAGTAAAATCACCATCACTGCAAAAATGCGCTGCAACATCACGCCTGAGATATAACTGGCAAATTGCGCGCCCAATACTGCGCCAATCGCAATTCCCAATGCCGAATATTTAAAAATATCGCTATCAAGATTACCTAATTTATAGTGAGCCCTTGCCGAAGACAAGCCAGTGAACACAACGGTCGATAAAGAAGTTGCGACCGCAATAGGCATGGCGTTTTCTATGCTCATTCCCAGCAGATGCTGAAACAAATACATGATGGCAGGCACAATAATTAAGCCACCGCCAATGCCTAAAAGCCCAGCCATTAAACCCGCTACAGCACCCACACCCATGCATACGAGCATCAACATTAAAACTGGATCCATTGCTAGCATCAAACTCCACCGGCTCGTATCAAGCCGCCGAGCTGCTTAGAATCAAGATAATTGTTCAAAATAGTTTTAACTTGCTCAGGTGATTGCTGAGAAAGAATATTGGGTAAAAGAGGTTCAATTTCTTTTATTTTAGTGTTGCGAATAACCCAGTTTATTTTGCGTAAGCTGTGTGCATTCATACTTAGCTTTCGATAACCCATTGCCATTAATACAACGGCACCTAGTGGGTCGCCCGCTAGCTCGCCGCAAACGGTTACTGGGACTTTATTTAGGGTTGCACTTTGCTGAATTTGATACAGAGCGTTTAAGACCGAGGGATGATAGCTAGAATACAAGGAAGAAACCCTCACATTATTGCGGTCTACCGCTAATAAATATTGGGTTAAATCGTTAGTTCCCACCGAGAAAAAGTCCACGCGCTGAGCGAGTTGGTCTAGCTGAAACATCACCGCAGGAACCTCTAGCATAATGCCAACGGCAGGCTTTGAAAGCATTTGATTTTCAGCCGAGGCTTCTTCTTTTACTTCCAAAAAGGCCTGTTTAATGAGTCGCTTAGCTTCATCTACCTCACCAACGCTTGAAATCATAGGCAGTAGAATGTGTAAATTTGACAAACCAATGCTAGCTCGCAGCATGGCGCGAATTTGCATTAAAAATATATCAGGGTGGTCGAGGGTGAGTCTGATACCCCGCCAGCCCAAAAAGGGGTTTTCTTCGTTGATTGGAAAGTACGACAAAGGCTTGTCGCCACCAACATCCAAGGTACGTAGTGTAATTTCTTTACTCGGGTACGCCGCCAAAACGCTTTTATAAAGCTCGCTTTGTTCGCGCTCAGACGGAAAGCGCTCGCGCATCATAAAGGGAATTTCAGTTCGGTATAAACCAATACCATCGCCTTGTTTAAACTGCTCTAGTTCAACATTGGCAGTTAAGCCAGCGTTTACCAGCAAAGACATTTTCTGGCCATCTTCAGTTACGCTGGGTTTGTCACCAGATGCACTGATTTTTTTATACAGCAGCGCCTCATCATCGATTAAGCCTTGATATCGAGCACGGTTACTAGGGTCGAAATTAACAACTACTTCGCCAGAATAGCCATCAATAAAAAGCTCTTTGGATTTAAGTAGGTTAATCGACACTCGCTGCAAGCCCATTACCGCTGGCACGCCCATGGCTCGCGCCAGAATAGCCGCATGCGAGTTATTTGAGCCTTTAATTGAGATAATGCCCGCTAAGCGCTCCCTCGGGAATTCCGCCAACATCGGTGCGCTGACCTCTTGCGCAACCAAAATGCAGGCTTGGGTTTGCGGTAGTTCAGCGTCAATTTTGCTGTCACTTTTAAGGATATTGTCGAGGATGCGATTGGAAAGGTCGATAATATCAACTGCGCGCTCGCGCATGTAGGGGTCTTCCATATTCTCAAAGCGAGCGGCATAGCGCTCTACTACAAACTTGAGCGAGCTAGCAGCATCCCAACCTTGATGAATTTCTTTTTCTACCTCTCGGCCTAAACTGTTTGCGTCGAGTAACTGGTGATAAAGCTGAAAAATAGCGCGTACGTCGTCGGGTAATTTGTCACTTAAATCAGCCGAGAGCTCAGCCACCTGGGTGCGCGTAATTTGCACCGCGTCTCGGTACTTATTAATTTGCCCTTGTGCATCGGTATTTTTGCGCGGAATTAACTGTGCGAGCTCATGCTTAAAGTTCACCGCATACCCTTGCCCAATAGCCAAGCCCGGTGAGCCCGGTATGCCGTTTACTACGCGCTGACTTAAGGTATTTTCAGGTTGTGTTGAAGGTTCATCACCACGCATTTCTGCGTTCACTATTTCCAGTGCAACCTGTGCAGCGAGTGTCACCAAAAAGGCTTCTTCGTCTTCGCTGAATCTGCGCGATTGGCGCTGCTGCATCGTGATCACGCCCAATACTTTACGCTGATAAATGATTGGCGTACCAATGAAGGCGTGATAATTGTCTTCTTTTACTTCGGGATAGTGTTTGAAGCGAGGGTGACTGGGCGCATCTTCAATGTTGAGTGGCTCTTCGCGGTCGCCCACCAAACCAATAACACCTTCATTAAAGCCTATTTTTACTTTACCAATGGCGTCAACATCAAGGCCGTCGGTGGCAGTTAAAACCAAATGTCTTTCGGTGTAGTTAGATAAGTAGATACTGCAGGAATCTACGTTCATGGTTTGCTTAACCATGCTTACTAGTCTTGCCAACGCCGCATCGAGGCCCGGTATTTGGCTTACTTCCTGAATGATTTGCTTGAGACTAGTTAACATAAGTGACCTTCAGATAAGCACATAGAGAGTTAGCGTGACTTGCGTTTTCGACCCTTTTTAAAGTGGTTAGGTCCGTTATTACGCTGTGCAGGCATGGCAATAGGGCAGAATTCTTTGAGTACTTTGCGATAAACATCTCGCTTAAACGACACTACATTGCGAATAGGATACCAAAGACTTACCCAACGCCAATCGTCAAATTCAGGATGACCGCAAGCAGCAAGATTAACATCTTTCTCCTGACACGTTAACTGAAGTAAAAACCACTTTTGCTTTTGGCCAATACAAACAGGGTCGCTGCCTTTTCGAATTAATCTCTTAGGAAGTTTATAACGTAGCCAGTTACGGCTAACTGCAAGGATGTTAACGTCTTTTTCTTTCAGCCCAACTTCTTCGTACAACTCTCTGTACATAGCTTGTTCGGCTGTTTCGCCTTGG
>CAYQMI010000158.1:0-5068 GCA_964418575.1 uncultured Glaciecola sp. | reverse complement strand
TGCAGTCTCTTGACTTAACTCATAAATGAGCGGCCAGTTAGCGTGCTCAAAGGCCATGCATATTCTAAGCTGCAGCGCTAATTGGCTGTTAGTATGTGGTTCGCACAATGCCGTTTTCACTTGGTCGGAAAACGGTAGCGATTTCATCACGTCAATCATCGGCATATCAAGCAAGGCGTCCATGTGAGAAAACAAACCTAAGATATAGCTACTAGGTGGGTTATCGTTTAGGCGCATTGCTACACCGAGTAATTTACAAAAATGTGCACGCACTAAGCTGGCAAAAATCAGGTCGTCGGGCTTATTGCCTTTTAAGTTTGCGATGGCAAGTAAGGCAATGAATTTTTTAAGCTCAATCGCTCCTAAATAACGCAGAGCATGGTGCAGTGAATCAATCTTGTTGCGCTTATTGATCATCGGATTGTTGATGAACCTCATCAGCTTATAGGTCAAGCCTAGATCTTTTTCACACACCGCGTTGACTTTATCGAAATCAAAGTCTGGGTCTGAGCTAATGCCTACCAATTCAATTACAGAGCTTGTGGATACCGCAACATTTTTATGTTTAACCAGCTCAGGTTTAGATAAAAAGTAGCCTTGGAAATAATCGAAACCAGCCGCTTTGAAAGCTTCGAATGCCTCATGTGTCTCGACTTTCTCGGCGATGAGTGTTTTATTCAGGCTCTTCAGTCTGTCTAACTTTTTAAGCACATCAGTGTTGTTTAAGTCGATAAGTTCGCTTTCTATTTTCACGTAGCGCACTAGAGGAAGCAGTGGGTCCCAAGCGTCTGAGAAGTCATAATCGTCTAGTGCAAGCTTGTAGCCCATATTGCTAATGTGTTCGCAGGCTTTAATAAATTCTGGACTTAAGTCAACACTTTCAACAATCTCAATCACTACATTGAGGGGATCTAAAGTTGAGGGAAAACGGTATAAAATGGTGTCTTGATGAAAATTTATAAAAGCAGGTTTGTTCGTGCTGATGCTTTCCACGCCAATTGATAAATGGCTTTCTGCAATCATTGAACTGGTGGCTTGGTCGGGGCAAATGTCGGGAAAACAATTGCTTACGCCATCGCGAAAAAGCAGTTCGTACGCAAACACGCGTTTTTGATCATCGTATATGGCTTGGCGAGCGACATGTGCAAACATGAGCATCCTTTTTTGTTTGTATATCAATACTGACGAGCATAGTTTTGGTGCTGTGTAAGGGGTATACTTACCCACAAACTAGCAACATATTTTTTATGCTAAAAATTTATTCCAAAAAGTAATAAAAGATGCAAACAAACACTTGAGTTTTTAAAATCTGCCACTATATTACTTTGACTTATTTCGAAACTTATTTACCGTAATTAATTACTATCAACTACAGGTTGAAATTAACTCGGCGAACTATCGGTCATTTAAACAGTCATAACACTGTTGCAAATGAATGAGGTAACGATGAAAGATAAAATACAATCACTCGCGTTAGCAGTACCCCAAAGCGGAAGTATTGAGAGCTACGTTCAAGCAGTTTCTAGCATTAACATGCTATCGGCAGAAGAAGAAAAATCTTTGGGCCTGCGCTTGTTTGAAGACGGTGATTTAGAAGCAGCACGTAAATTAGTTATGTCGCACCTGCGTTTTGTTGTGCACATTGCTAAGTCATACTCTGGTTATGGTCTGCCGCAGGCTGACTTAATCCAAGAGGGTAATATTGGCTTAATGAAAGCAGTAAAACGCTTTGACCCGCATGTGGGTGTGCGCCTTGTGTCATTTGCAGTGCATTGGATAAAAGCTGAAATACACGAGTTTGTACTAAAAAATTGGCGTATTGTTAAAGTGGCGACTACCAAGGCCCAGCGTAAGTTGTTTTTCAATCTTCGCAAAGCGAAAAAGCGTTTAGGGTGGTTTACCCACGCTGAAGTACAAAAAGTGGCAGACGAGCTTGGTGTAAGCACAAAAGAAGTGCTACAGATGGAAGCTCGTATGAGTAGTCAAGACCAAGCCTTCGACCTAGGCAACGACGACGATGACTCAGCAACGTTCAGCCCAGCGCAGTATTTAGAAGACAAATCTATGGACGTTGAAAGCACCGTTATCAACAACGACATGGATACTGCCGCCAGTAAACGTTTATATGCAGCAATTAAGACCTTAGACGAGCGTAGTCAGCACATCATTGAAACAAGATGGTTGGCAGACGACAAAATGACACTACAAGACTTAGCTGATGAATATCAGGTGTCTGCAGAGCGAGTTCGTCAGATTGAAAAGAACGCGATGAAGAAACTGCAGGCTGCAATGATTTAATTGTATTTTATTGTTGGAGTCACTGACGATAAGTTGCTCTTAACAGCTTTAAAAAATTCAAAACCCCGCACTCAGCGGGGTTTTTCGTTTCTATGCAAATTCAATCGGTTTTCGCATTAGGCCTTCACTGGTAAAACCCAATACTGACCCGAAAATTCGGCCACTTTTATGTCATCGTCTAAAATATCGACTGTTAACGACACGGGGCACTTTCTACCGCGCTTCAACAGTTCGAAATCGTTAGTAATCGCGTCGATATGACAAATTGCTCTTGGTCTCTTTTTCACAGGCTTACTGTATCGGATTGTCGCTTCTCCAAGCACAATTTCTCCTTCAAGAGACTGCTGCATCAACTCTAAGAAAATCAAGCCCCATCCGGTTAGGGTTGCTAACGAATAGATGCTGCCGGCAAACATGCTGCTGTGCAAATTGATGTTTTTATTCAGTGACGCCGCAGTCTCGATACTTTTTTCATCGTACTGTATTAATTTAATACCCATATGTTCTGATATCGGTATCTCTTCATGCCAGGTGCGCTCTAATTGCCTACACCACTTGGGATGCATAACCACTTTTTGTGCATCGAATAGGTGTTTGCGCATTTGTTTGCGTTTTAGCTTGCCCAACTCATTGGGCGCATCGTCTATTATTTCAAAGCCGCAGTTGTGAAAAAAGTCGATAGAGGATTCTCGTGAATTGGTAACAGCGCGCTCAGCGCCTATGTCTCTGGCAACTTGTTCAAGCGCCGCTAACATTATTTGCCCTACACCTCGGCGCCTATATTCTTTATTTACGGCTATGTGACGTATTTGCGCCTCTTCTGTGGTGTTAAGGTGAACGCGCCCACAGGCTACAATGTCACCGTCGGCATTTTTGACTACGCGGTGTTCACCAACGCCTTCATACTCGTCTTTCTCAGAGCCTTTCGGATAACCCCAAGGTTCACGTAGCCACAGCCAACGAAACGCAAAGTAATCAGCAATATCTTTATCAGTAGTGGGTTTTTCGACAGTAAACAAAGGGCTTATATTCCTGCGAGTAAAAGGTTAAATACAATAAACCATTTTAGAGATAAAAACCAAATATGCTTATTAGTAATATTTACACTTTGAATTGAAAGGTAACAGGGCCATCATTAACCAAAGAAACCTGCATATCAGCCGCAAATTCACCGGTTTGGCACTCAAAGTAATTCTGCTTAATATGCTCCACAAAACTATCGTATATCTTCTTGCCATGTTCTGGGCTTGCTCCAAGCGAAAACCCCGGTCGATTGCCTTTGTCGGTTTGTGCCACAAGTGTAAATTGGGACACCACTAAAAGCTCACCCTTGATATCTAGCAAGCTGTGGTTCATTTTTCCGTTTTCATCGCTAAAAATTCGATAGTTAATGACTTTGCGCGCGAGTTTTTCAATTTGCTCTTGTGAATCTGATTTTTCAACGCCTAAAAGCAGTAGAATACCTTGCCCAATGCTACCAACCACACTTTCGTTCACCTCAACTTTGGCGCTGCTAACTCTCTGTATTAAACCAATCATGATGCGAGTGCGGGCTGCTTGGCAATGCTGCGCATAATGTCGATAAGTGCACTTCTTATGCCCGGCTCAGATGCACTATGACCTGCTCCGTTTACAATATTTAGTTGAGAGTTTGGCAGCGCTAGATGCAGTTGATGAGCCGCGGATACTTTGCAAACCATGTCGTAACGGCCATGCACAATATAAGTAGGTATATGACGCAAATGATGGGCGCTCTTCAAAATATGATTCTCACCTATAAAACAGTGATGCTTTAAATAATGACACTCAAGCAAAGCAAGGCTTTTTACTTGCTGGCTAGACGCTACGTCGCTTGATAAGTGCTTGTCGGGAGTTAGTTTTGATATTGCGCCTTCCCAATTAAACCAAGCGCTAAGAGCAGCTTTTGACACTTCGTCGTCGCTGCTGCTGAAGCGTTCATAAAACGCATCGGCAATAGAAGATGAAGTGCTGTGCTTATTGGCAAGCTGTTTTATAAAATTAGCATAGGCGTCTGGGAATACTTGTGCTGCGCCACCCGTTGGCTCTAAGAACCAGTCAAAATCTTCTTGGCGGGCTAAAAATACACCTCTAAGTGTCATGCTTAACACCGCTTTTGGGTGCTCTATTGCATAGCACAATGCCAATGTAGAACCCCAAGAGCCACCGAACAGATGCCATGCATCGATATCTAGATGCTGGCGGATGGCTTCGATATCCTCAATTAAATCTTGCGTAGTATTATACTCTAAATCGCCAAAGGGTTGTGAGTGCCCGCAGCCTCTCTGGTCAAAGGCAATCACGCGGTAATCGTCGGTATTAAATGGCCATTGATAGTGACCATTGATACCCGCACCAGGACCGCCGTGTATATACAAAACAGGAATACCGTTGGGATTGCCCGCGGTTTCAACATGAAGAATGTGACCGTTAGATACGGATAACTTAAATGATTGTATGGGCAAGGTTTCCTCTAATACGCTTATTCTTTTTGTTGTATTGTAGTATGCTCTCAATTAATGCTATGGCATAAGTCGTTCACATACGGTCATTTTTTAAAGTGTCGCTAGTTTGAAATATCAAAACGCCGTGTTTATTCACTTACAATTAACATACAGGCAAAGGAAGCACAATGGTTCAAAAATTAATTCTAATCCTCAGCACCTTAGTTTTGGTCGCGGGCTGTCAGTCAGCTATTGATGATGCCTACTTTAGTATGTGGGATTCGATTGGCGTTGAAAAACGAGAGATA
>CAYQMI010000157.1:0-5190 GCA_964418575.1 uncultured Glaciecola sp. | reverse complement strand
AAATCAATGATAGGTCATTTGCTTGGTGCAGCGGGCTCTGTTGAGGCAATTTTTACAATACTTGCTCTTAGAGACCAAAAAGCACCTCCTACAATCAACCTTGATAATCCTGGCGAAGGCTGTGACTTAGACTTTGTGGCACATAAAGCCGCTGATATTAGTGGTGATTTTGCACTGTGTAATTCATTTGGTTTTGGCGGTACAAACGGTTCGGTGCTCTTCAAGCGAGTGCAGGATTAGCCTCAATTTAAATAAAGAAAAACAAAAGCAAGTAAACAGTGTATTTTCTGTTTGCTTGCTTAGCGTTTAACGCTAGACTAAATTCATGCCGAATTCTCACATATTCATCAATCCCTCTGAAATCTCAGCCTCTGATCGCAGTGCGCAATATGGTGACGCTTCATTTACCACTATGTACGCGCAAGACGGATGCGTTGTATTATTTTCAGCGCATATTGAACGACTCAATTTAGCCTGTAAGCGCTTAAATATTGCCTTTTCAGATTGGTCTGGATTAAGAGAAGCAATTTCTTCAATTGCTAGAGAGTCGCAAACACCGATTGTTATCAAAGTGCTTATTTCTCGTGGCAGCGGTGGTAGAGGGTATCTGCCGCCAGCGGAACAGCAACCGATTTGTGTTATCAGCAGTTTCAATGCGACTTTTATAAACGAACATCCTAGTCTCGATCGCGTTGGCTTAAGCGATATTGTTTTACCCGTTCACAGTGGTGCAGCTGAGATCAAACACAACAACCGATTAGCGCAAGTGCTCGCTGCTCAACAGGCGAGGGAACTCGGTTTAGATGAAGTGCTGATGTGCGATAGCCATTCACAGCTTATTGAAGCCTCATCGGCAAATGTCTTTTATCAGCTTGACGGTTGTTGGTATGCGCCAACGCTGTCTAATTGCGGTGTAAAAGGAATTATGCGCAGCGCTTTTATTGATTATTTGCAAGGTCGAGGGATGTTTGTTAATCAGGCTACGCATCATATTGAACAAGTTTTACAGGCCAAAATGCTATTACTCAGCAATGCTGTAAAAGGTATCAGACCGGTCGCTACTTTCTTTTACAAAGGGCAAGAGCATAGCTTTGATACTGATATAAATAGCCTAGTCACTCCGTTTATGGAACAACTGTTAACAAAGGAGTTAACAGCCTAAATGTTAAAGAAGTATTTAATTGTAATCGTTGTATTGTTAGCAGCTGTCCTTAGCTTAACGTATTTTGCATATACACATGTAAAGGCCTTTGGTGCTAAAACAGTTTCCCCACCTCAAGCCTTTGTAGTGCAGCTTGAAAAAGGGGATTCTGCCCGTGATGTGTGGCGGCAACTTCCGCTAGAAACGTCTGATACTGACAACTTTACTTTTAAGGTATGGCTGAAGCTGTTTCCTGAATTTTCTAGGGTGAAGGTAGGCTACTATGAGTTTTCAGCAGAACCCTCGATACAAGACGTGTTCACAATAATCACAAGTGGTATTCAAACTCAGTTTAGTATCTCGCTGGTGGAGGGTTTAACCATTAGACAATGGCTTGAAGTTCTCAAAGCCGATAGTAAACTCAAACAGGACTTGCCATCTCAAGATGCGCTATTTGATGCTATTGTAAATAGCGCTGACAACAAACCAGGGTTTTGCAATAACGACTTACGTTCAATCGAAGGTTGTTTATTGGCAGATACTTACTTTTATACTTATCAAGATTCTGCACTTTCTATTTTGCGCAGAGCTTATAGTTCAATGGCTGAAGCCCTTGATACAGCATGGGCACAGCGCTATCAAGATATTCCGATTGATACGCCATATCAGGCTTTAATATTAGCTTCTATCATTGAGAAAGAAACCGCTGTTGCGAGTGAAAGAGGCGTAATTGCGGGAGTGTTTAGTAATCGCTTAGAATTGAACATGCGCCTGCAAACAGACCCAACCGTGATTTACGGCATTGGCCCCGATTTTGATGGTAATATTACGCGAAAGCATCTAAGAGAATATACCCCGTTCAACACGTATAGAATAAACGGGCTACCGCCAACACCCATTGCAATGGCGGGTATGCCGTCTTTAATGGCAGCAGTGCAACCTGATATTACCGACTATATATATTTTGTTGCTAAAGGCGACGGCACTCATCAGTTTTCAGTTACCTTGCAAGAGCACAATGAAGCGGTGGCTGAGTATCAGCTAAAACGATAATATGACCACAGTGTGGCATGCAATTCTAAAGGAACGGGAGTTTAATTGGGCGCGTTTATTGTAGTTGAAGGCCTTGAGGGCGCAGGCAAAAGTAGTGTGATTACCGCGTTAAAGGACTTATTAGAAAAGCATGGCCTTAGCGTTGAAACCACCAGAGAGCCAGGCGGCACGCCTATGGCGGAAGCCATTCGTGATTGCGTAAAAAAAGACTGGCAAGGTGAGACGGTGACGCAAGAAACTGAGCTATTGCTAATGTACGCTGCCCGCAGTCAACTGGTTGCAAACGTTATTAAGCCAGCAATAGCAAACGGTACTTGGGTTATAGGCGACCGTCATGATTTGTCTTCTGTAGCATATCAAGGTGGCGGTAGAGGAGTTCCTCTAGAAACGCTCAGCGCTTTGAGAGAAATGACTTTAGGCGATTTTACACCTGACTTCACCTTATACTTAGATATTGAGCCTGAGCTTGGTTTGAGCCGTGCACGAGGCCGCGGTGAGCTCGACAGAATAGAGCAAGCAGGTTTAGCGTTTTTTGAACGCGCAAGACAGTGCTATATCTCTCATGTAAATGAGCTCACTAGCGCGGCTACTGTGGATGCGTCCCAAAGCATCGATAAAGTGCAAAAAGACGCCTTATCTGCAGTAGAAAATTTTATACAGGACTTTCAATAAAATGCTGTATCCATGGTTAACATCTACTTTTAACGAACTAAGCAAGCGACTGCAGAACAAACAGTTGCACCATGGGATATTGCTTGTAGGGGAAAAGGGCAGCGGCGAGTCAGTATTTGCGACAACCTTAGCTAAACGCCTTCTGTGTTCAGAATCAGCGCTTTTACCCTGTAATCAGTGCAAGGCTTGCCTCTTGTTTAATGCGCATTCTCATCCTGATTTTCATGAAGTAGTCACGGAAAAAACACAAATTGGCGTAGATGCCGTGCGCGCAGCTATTGAGCAAGTGAACAAAACTGCACAGCTCAGTGCCAATAAAGTTGTGCTGATAGAAAATATTGAGATGATGAGTGAGTCGGCAAGTAACGCACTATTAAAAACCTTAGAAGAACCGACAAAGAATACCTATTTAATTCTCACAACCAATGCGCCGCAATACATATTAGCAACCATAAAAAGCCGCTGCGAAAAAATACGCTCGCCCATGCCTAACTATGAGCAGAGTGCTGCGTTTATAAAAGAGCAGGGCGCTGCAGTACCCAGTGAGCTTAGTTTAGCGGCATACAAGCATTCTCCACTACTGTATCTTGAACAGGCGAAGGATAACGAGCTTAACTTTGCTAGCTTTACACAAGATTTCACGGCACTAACAGAAGGCCATGCCAGTGCAGAAAGTATTGCAAACAAATATAAAGATAATGCGGATGATGCAGTGCACTGGACAGCGCAGTTGAGCTTGCAATACTTTGCATCAGACGTACGCCAATGTACTGATCAATCGAGTTCAGTTGTGGGCACTAAGTGGATGGGTATATACGATAGCGCAACAAACGCAACGAAAAAACTTCGCCATTCAGGATTAAACAAAACCTTAATACTGTCAGCTTTGTTTGCACAGCTGCATACTGCATAGGCTTATTGAGCAGAGTTGCATCATTGAGATGGTTACAGCAACCGGCTTTGCTTTTTGGCTTTAAAGTGACTTTTACAGACGCCGAGCAACTCGGAGTTGACGAAGATAGCTTTTTTCAGTCTGATTTGAGTAGTGCTTAGTCCTCATTATTTTGCATGTGTCTTCAATAAACAGGCTTTACGCCATTAAATATCTCCAATTTTTTTCTCTGTGTAATTACTGAGAATTCTCAGTAACACATAGAATTTTTAATGATAAAACACTCACTTTTTAAAGTAAGCTTCTGATATATATAAAATAATTGTGGAGCCCAACAGTGAAATTGGATACGTGTTACTGTGAGGTCTACAAAATAAGATGTTAATTGTCTTACCGTCTAAGGTGTTTTAGATACTGATGACAACCCCTAAATACATACTTAGTTTTAGTGTCGTTCTACTGTATTTTCTTTTTCAGTTAGTTTTTCTAGTTTGGGCCGTTGCGGTTGACGGTGAATGCATGTATGTCAATTGGCTTTATGGCTCCCCCCGTTTGTCAGTTTACTGGGCGTTTACTGCATCTATTGTGCTACTCATGTTTTTAGGGGTTTACTACGCATATACTGAGGAGAAAAAGCGTGTTACTGATTATCTTTTTTATTTAGTTTATGTTGGTGTTTTGAGCGCTTGGTTAAATGGCATGGGCAGCATGTGGGACACGTTTGAATTTGAAAAAGGTAATATCGACAAGATCGAATATTACGGCCAAGAATTTATTGAACGTAATTTTTATGAGGGTAGAAAAACCGATGAATGTAAAGCACCAGACAATTAACAAATTCATTCACCGGACAATGGTAAGAGCGGCCAAACCGCTTATCTAAAGTGTTATACATCTAGGAGTTAGAACAATGGATCTGAATGAAGTAGAAGCAAAACTCACTTTAAGTAAAATGAAAAGTGAACAGGCGCTGGTTGAAGAGTTTGAAAAACTTAGCCCCAATTGGAAACAATCGGTACAGGTATACGTTGGGTACGTTTTTAGTTTTGCTTTTCTGATTTTTCTCTTTCCAGAAATAACAGAAAATCCAGTACTTTATCTTTTATTGTTTCTGGTGCTAGGAAACAACGTACATATTTATCAATCCAATCAGCAAGTGCACAAGCGCATAGATTTACTGCGTAAGATGTATAAAAAAGGCGTATAACGAGGCACTTAACACGTTTGCTACCTCGTGAGAAATTGGGACACAAACGCAATACGCCTTAGCCATTATCGCACACATGCTTGCGCCCTTTATTTGGAAGTTAACTTTTCGTCATACATAACTTGTCTTTTTAACTGTACAGATCTGAGTTGTTAAGTTAGACTTGTCTTCTTAATTGTACAAGAGGAAGTGTTATGAGAGTTGTATCCTTTACTGAAGCTAGAA
>CAYQMI010000156.1:0-5206 GCA_964418575.1 uncultured Glaciecola sp. | reverse complement strand
AGTTGTTGTATTGGGAGATTACCGCCTCCGCGGCAATGACAGTTAATGGCTTAAGCGAACAGCATTGCGCCTTCGCGGTAATAACGATAAATTCCTTAAGCGAACAGCATTTCACCTTCGTTGGAAAAAAAGTGTTTGTTAAGCAGAGTTGTCACATTAAATAAACAACCCTGCCCCGACCATCAAGCTACAAATATTCCTGCAAAAACTTCAAATAACGCTCAGAAGCGATAATTCGGTTTTCTTTTTTACTAAAACCATGACCTTCGTCTTCAAACAACACATATTCAACGTGTGTTCCCGCTTCTCGAATGGCGGCAACCATGTCGTCACTTTCAACCTGCAGCACGCGAGGGTCGTTAGCGCCTTGCACAATTAGAACAGGCTTGGTGACTTGATGGCCAAAAAATACAGGCGAAATGTTGCGCAGGCGCTCACCGTCGGTGGCCGGGTCGCCCATTTCGTCGTATAGCGCTTTTTTGAAAGATTCCCAGTAAGGCGGAATGCTTTCGAGGGTGCGCACCCAATTGGTCACGCCAACAATATTAATACCCACATCAAATTCTTGTGTAAATGCCATTGCCGCCATGGTTAAAAAGCCACCATAGGAGCCACCCATCACGCCGATTTTGTTTTCGTCTACCCAATCTAGGCTTTGTAAATACTTTTTGTTGTACACCACGTCTTGTAAGTCGTCTTCACCGTGCTTTTTGTCATCTAAGTGATAGAAGGTTTTGCCGTAACCGCTTGAACCTCGGTTGTTGATCATAAAAATGGCATAACCATTATTGACCAAATGCTGCACCATGGCCGAATAACCAAAACGTGACTGCCCGCCTGGGCCACCATGAATCCAAACCAATGCAGGTACTTTTTGTGTTTCAGCTTGTTTAGGCTTGTATAAAATGCCGGGGATTTCTAGGCCATCAAAGCTCTTGAATCGATGAATTTCACCGGCGACTAAATTCGCTTCGTCTATTTCAGGATTACCATTGTCGCTCAGCTGCGTAACAGCGCTTGTGCCAATTGTGTGATGATAAAGATTAGAGGGTGAGGTGTCGGAATTTAAGTAAAACACCATTTCAGTTTCGTCGTTATTAAAGTTAACGCCGCGCAAATCTCCCGCGGGTAAGCTTGGCATTTTAATAGCTTCACCTGTGGCAACTTCGGTAATACTCAACACTGTTTGCGAATCTTGATTGATACCGTTGACTTGGTACTTTCCATTTTCAGAAAAGTAGCTATACATTACATCCCAATCCGCTTCAAAATCTACAGAATGAGTGCCCTCACTCAGGCTATAATCCATGACCCGGGTAAATTCGCTGCCTTTATTCGAACCATACAATAAACGCTGATTGTCGGGCGAGAAGGTGTAAATTGAATAGGCTATCGAGTCTTCTTCATCACCTGCAATAAGAATAGGTTCGCTCGGCTCGCTTAAATCCAGTAAAAAGATGTCGGAGTCCGCGTTTGAGTTTGCTCTCGTTAAGGCAACAAAGTTGGCATCACCACTTACCGCGCTTATATCAAAACCTGAATCATTTTGAAAAATCAGCTCTCGGCTGTAGTCTTCTGTAGAATAAACATAGAGGTCAAAAAAGCGAGGATCACGCTCGGTGGTAAGCACGAAAAAGTGCTCATCGTCATCATGCCAGCCAAAAAACTCCGCTCTTAGCTCTTCACCCGGCGTTAAATCTTTTAAGGTGCCATCGAGTTCACGTACATACACATGATTAAGCTCATTGCCGCCCAAGTCGGAGGTCACTAGGATGCGATCATCTTTTGGAAACCATGACTGTGCATAGGTTGAGTCGGTAGTAGAAGACGTAAGTGCTTGCTTACCAGAGCCGTCTAATGGCACGCGATACGCGTTGAAAATACCAGATTGATCACTGCTAACCAATACTGCGCTACCGTCGTGGCTTATAGAAGAACCGCCCATAGAGGTCGTTTTAAAAAAGGCCTCTGCATCGTATGTACTAAATGCGGTTTCAGCCGCTTCGGGAGCTGTTGGCTCGCTTTGAGTTTGTTCAGGCGCGGGCTGACATGCGCCCAAGCCCAGCACTATAGAACTTATTGCAATGGTGGTGCTAATCCGTTTTAAAGTCATGTGAGTATCCTGAGTTCAGATTTATAGTCGTTACTAAAATAGTCGTTTTTTAATGAGTAATTTATAAAACATGCTGCCTTTAATTAATTGAGCAAGTTGCCCAGCGCATAATAAACCTAACTACATTGCTAAATAAGCGGCGGTGAGTCAAGCGCTATACTCCAACAGCCCCGATGGGGCGCAATTATCGAAACAGTTGGTAGTAGCTCCACAGGTATAAAACATTGAATACATTTAAGCGCCTGCTAATATAAAGTGACTCAAACGCTAGGAGCGCAAATAAAATGGACGGAAGCGACCCAATGTTGGTCATGATAGTGTTTGTAGCACTGTCTATGTTTTTATTTAATGTATTGCCGTGGATACTCACGCTTGTCTCGAGTAAGGTGTCGGGCAGCCACAAACTCGTATGGTTTTTATTTGCCTTCTTTTTGTCTTGGATTGGCTATTTTGTGTTTTATTTTATTTCTGTAAAGCCTGCGTACATCGAACAGCAATCGTTAAAACAACAACGTATGCGCAAGCGCGATGAAAATGGTATGCCGATATCGTAAAGGTGTAGATTGTTGCTACAAATAAAGCGAGCATAGTAAGGGTTAGTATCACATGAAGCGTTCAAAGGTTTTAGTCATGAGCATCGCCGTTCTTATCGCTCTTGTAATAGCGCTATTATTGACAAATTCGACTGAAAACCCAGCAGACAATACTCAACAATCATTTAAGCAAGAGCTAAGTGAACCAAGTCTCAACACTTCATTGAGAGAGAACGCTGAGCTTGTTAACACAGCAAAACTGGAGCAGGTTTCAAACAAATCACTCGCTTACCTCTCATGTCCACTGCCAAAGCCCACCGAAATTCAAGGCGAATATAAAATCGTTAATGCCTTGGAAAGGGCTATTGCTCAAGCGATTATTGCGGGTGATGATTGGCGGCAATATCAAAGCATTTTTACAAGCAGTCGCTTAAACAGACTCATTTTAGACAGTGCTGTGATGCGGGCGCAAATAGAGCAATATCCGTACAAAAAGATGGATCTCGAATTCGATAGCTTTGTTAATAGTTTAGGTAAGAATTACTCTGCGCAAGAAATTTTGCAGATATTGTCTGAGCGTTCTGATTTTAATTCATATTATGTCAATGACTTCGGTTCGGGTGTTAACTACATCTCACTTTCTGCATATGTAACGTTTTTGACATTGTCATCAAATATCGACCTCGACATGGTAGAAAGCACTTTGCCACATGCTCAATTTAATACTGATGCGGTTGACAACTACATTGCTATGGGTGAAACACAGGAAAAACTTAATTACTTCATTCAAAACGGTCTGCATTTAAATGATAAGCCGCAAAGAAGTATTAGCTATTATGCATCTGGGCTATGGCCCAATAATTTAGCCGATTCAGCAGCATTACACTTTAATTTACCAGCCCTAAAAGCCTTAAAAGAAAAAGGCATTGTGCCTTCGAATATGCCTGGATGGGTTACGGGTTTAGATTTCGCGCTGCAGGGCACAATTGACCCTAAATATCGGCGTAATAAACCTCAAGACGAGTTAAAGAAAAAGCAGATTGAAGTGGTGCAATATCTCATTGATGAGGGTTATCAAGCTCATCGCCGCTATGAGGCTGGGGACCTTAATCGCAAGCGATATCATTTGAGTACATCGCCATTTCCTTCTGATAAACGAAACGGCTCTGAACAAGCTGTAACAACAACTGTTGTAGATGAAGCTTCAAACACACACCTAATGTCATTGTTAGAGCAAGTTGAGTTTATTGATATTACCAACTACCAAAGTGGCGTCAATGAAGCTGACTTGACACCAGAGGTTATTCGCATTTATGAACAATATGTGGCTCTGCAAAATAGTAAGGTAGCGTATGAACAAAATTGTGCAGATTTATTAGCTGATAAACTAAGTGCAAATAGACTGATGTTACCGCACGAGATTGAAACCTACCAAGCAACAGCTAACAGTAAAAAAACATTAGCTAAGCAGATATCAAACTTGCATAAAAAAGACCCGGCACTCGCTACTGCGGCGCAAATACGCATTGTTGGGGAGTACCAGAATGATTGGCTCAATACCGATTTTGCGCGGCTTTTACGCAGCAGGAATATGCAGCGTATTTTAGACTATTTTGCTCAAACTGAGCTGAGTGAAGACAATCAAACCCACCTATTTTATTCATTAATCGCGCAGCCCAAATTAATAAGCACTTTAAATGCGACAATAGGTAACAAAAGGCCATACACCTTATTGCCATTTGCACGAAGAATTCAACAAGGCGACATTGAAACGCTGCTGAGCGCAAACTTTGATTTTTCTCAACTCGATAGCTTTGGAAATGATGTATTCACTCTCCTATTATGGCTAGATAAATGGCAAGTTGTAGAGTCAATTGCTCAAACTGAAGAAATAAATCTTAGCTTTAACAACCCCGAATATGGCGCAGACGCGCTCGACGCTCTGTTAGATGAGATTTTTGTTAATGAACATATTCCAGAATTAGCAGAGTTGGTTATTGAGCAGTTTCCAATGCTCGAGCCTAATCATTTAAGACGCCTTGCGCGATTACAGCGCTTTCGTCCTGAGCTTTATAATGAGCTAACAATGTCATTCGAGCAGCTTGCTCTCTCAAACGAGTTTGAACCGAGTGAGATGTTGATTATCCAATCATTTTGAGGGGTTGTAAGGCTCAAAAGTAGTGCCATACTCATTCATATATCACGAGCATTTTGCTGGATGCTTTTTTTTGTCTTCGTTGTCATCTAAATTTGTGTCAGTGTCATTGACTCGCAACCCGCAACAACGTGAGTCAGACAAGCGGTCACGGATACGAAACCTTAACTCGTTTACAAACCAAAGCTGTATTAAGAATGACGATAACTTTCCTTGCTGAGTCGACTGTTGGAATTACTAAAGCCACCTGTGGCAGGAAAACGACTAACTAAAAGAGAAGTTAGCTCGTACTTACATCACCTTTCTGAATTGCTCGCTGGTTATAAATCTGCACTTATTTTGGAAGGCTCATAGCCGGAAAGCTATGTTTCTTGTATACCCTCTTCAAGCCAATGAGCATTAAAG
>CAYQMI010000155.1:0-5281 GCA_964418575.1 uncultured Glaciecola sp. | reverse complement strand
GATGCAGAATAACTGCATCTGCGAACATGTGCCGCGATCGAAAAGCACATAGAGTGAACAAAATTCATACATCAAAGATCAACACGCCCTAGTTCAGATTAACATTATCTCTGATAACTCCGACCGCGAGGCCTTCAATTTCAAAGTACTGAGCGCGTAGGTCTACTTCAATAGGCGCAAAATCGTCATTCTCTGCGTGCAAAATAACTAAAGGGCCTTTCTTCTCAAAGCGCTTAACCGTGACATCTTCGTCTATTCTCGCCACTACAATTTGCCCATTTCTTACATTATTGGTTTTATGTACAGCTAGTAAATCGCCGTCCATTATGCCAATTTTATTCATACTCATACCGTTTACGCGGAGCAAAAAGTCTGCGCCTGGATGAAACATTGCCGGATCTACCTGATAATGAGAGTCTACATGCTCTTGGGCTAATATAGGCTGACCTGCTGCAACGCGACCGATTAGCGGAATGCCCTGTTCTTGCTCTTCTTCCAAAGGGCCATTCAAACGAATACCTCTAGATGTGCCTGGCAGAATCTCGATGACGTTCTTTTTTGCGAGGGCTTTAAGGTGCTCTTCTGCGGCGTTTGCCGATTTAAAACCAAGCTCGCGTGCAATTTCTGCTCGCGTTGGCGGCATGCCCGTATCGAGCATTGTCGTTTTAATCAGCTTAAGTACTTCTTCTTGCCTAGGAGTTAGTGGACGCATAACCAGCCTGTTTTTCTATACAGTTATAATGAGTATAACTTTTAATTTTTAAAGCGCAATACTCTTATGCATTAATTCTTGCATTGAAAACTCAGTAAGCTTTTGTGAAAGCATGTTAATATTTGCGGGTTAAATAATTTCGGAGCGCACATGCGATACATTGGATCTGCTTTTCGCTGGATAGTCACGAAAGCGGTGGGGTGGTTAGTTTCAGTAAAAAGTGTCCCTGCAAACATTGAGAAAGAACTGGGTATCGATAAAACGAAGCCTATCATTTATTTGTTGCAGACTGAGTCTTTTACCGACCAATTAGCCCTTGAGAAATCAACCAAAGCCCTTGGTTTGCCGAGCTTATTTGAGCCGATTGATATCGCTGGAGAGCAGCGCAAGCGCCGTTATTTTCTAGATAGACCGCAAAGCCTGCTCACGCGCCGAGTCGCGAAAACCGCGATTGAAGACACCTTTACCGAATATTTTCATATACAGCGAGAACATCCTGAACTCGACGCACAAGTCGTTCCGGTGTTTATCTCTTGGGGACGCTCTGCAGGTAAAGAAAAAAGTGGCTTTGCGCAATTACTTGCCATAAAAGCCTCCCCTAACTGGCTCAGAAAGCTATTTATTGTTTTGTTCTTTGGCAGAGATAATTTCGTTAGCTACTCCGCGGCGGTTTCAACTCGCCAAATGGCTGAGCTACATGGTAGCGACAAACAAATCGCACAAAAGCTTGTTCGCGTTGCTCGCACCCACTTTCAGCGTAAGCGTCAAACTTTGTCGGGCCCAACCTTGCTCGAGCGCCAAACACTGTACAACTCTATCTTAGGCGCTAATTCCGTGAAACATGCCATTAGTGAGGAGGTAAAGCAAAAAGGCAAGGGTTATGAGGAAGGGCGCGAAGACGCCATAAAATATGTCGACGAGATTGCAGCAGATTATCGCGAGGGTCTTGTTCGTATGGGCGACCGCATTTTAAAACGCGTCTGGAACAAAATCTACGACGGTATTGAAGTGCGCCACCCAGAGAGAGTGCGCGAACTTGCACAGAATGGTCATGAAATCATCTATGTACCTTGCCACCGCAGTCACATGGATTACCTTTTGCTAACCTACGTTATTTATCATGAGGGATTAGTAACGCCTCATATTGCAGCAGGCATCAACCTTAACTTTTGGCCAGTGGGCGGTATTTTGCGTCGCTGCGGCGCTTTTTACTTACGCCGAAGCTTTGCAGGCAATAAGCTTTACACGGCAGTATTTCGTGAGTATTTAGAGCTTTTATTCAACAAAGGTTATTCGGTTAAATACTTCCCTGAGGGCGGCCGAAGCCGCACCGGGCGTTTGCTTCCCCCTAAAACAGGCATGCTCGCAATGACCTTGCAAGCGCTAGCGAAGGGCATCAACCGACCAGTTTCAATTGTCCCTGTGTATATCGGTTACGAACATGTAATGGAAGTGAAAAGTTACATGAAAGAATTAAAGGGCAAATCGAAGAAGAAAGAGTCCCCAACGCAAGTGTTTTCGGCTATTAGAAAGCTGAAAAATTACGGTCATGGCTTTGTGAACTTTGGCGAGCCAATTAATTTAAATCAGTTTTTAGATGAATCGGTTGATGACTGGCGAGAGCAAAAAACGCTCGACGATAAAAAGCCAAAATGGCTAACCCCTGTGGTGAACTCACTCGCTGACAACATTATGACTCGCATAAATCGTGCAGCCGCGCTCAATGGAACAGCATTAGTAGCGCTATGCCTTTTGTCTTCGAAAACACAGGTAATCAGTAAAAAAGCACTTGTACAAAGTATCGATGACTATCTACAAATGTTCAGCAAGGTTGCTTATAGCAGCGATTGCACTCTGCCAGACGAAGCCGCAAACGATTTAGTTGACCGAACGCTTGCCCTCAACCGTTTTGAACAAGGTGAGGACAGTTACGGCGCAATGGTATCGCCTAAAGACAATAACGGTTTGCTGCTAACCTTTTATCGCAACAATATATTGCACATGTTTGCCCTACCCTCGCTGATAATGACGGCGGTGTTTGCGCATAAAAAGCTGACTCTTACAGAATTACACGCTTTGGTATCCACTTTATTCCCGCTGCTAAAGCGTGAGTTTTTTATGCATCGCTCGGTGGACGAAGCGAACGAATACGTGAGCGAATTAGTTAAATATATGACTGAAGTGGGAATGCTTGAGCAACACGGTGATCACCTATCTCCACCCCACACCACGAACAAGAACTTTCATTCTGCATGGCTCCTAAGCCGCGCAATGCAAGAGACATGGCAACGTTACGCCATTGTGTTACACGTGTTAGAAAATGAAAAAGTGATTGGCCGCGCTCGTTTAGAAAAACAAAGCCAAATCATTGCTGAGCGCTTATCGGCTTTATTTGGCATGCATTCGCCTGAGTTTTACGACAAAAACGTGCTAAGTAGCTTTGTTAACGCCTTAAGAGAGAATAAGCACGTGATCAATCAAGACGATGGTAACTTTGCATTTTCTGAAAGTAGCTTAGCGCTGAAACAGGCCATTGTGCCAATGGTGTGGCCGGAAATTGTGCAGCACTTAGAGCAGATTTAGTGTGGGTTGAGGAATTGTTCGTCATTACCGCGGAAGCGCTAATCCCCTAATACAACAGCAAAAGCCCTTAAAGGCAGCAAATTTATGCATTACAGCAATGATTTTGTAGGTTCCCACTTTCGTGGGAATGGCATTTTTTGTTAGCTCTTTACCGTGTAAACCTAACTCTGCGAAGCTAAAAAGAACTGATACGCTGGGTCTTCAGTGTGTTCTTGTGCTGAGTAATTTAGCGCCGCTAAATGTTCGTCAAATAACGCTCTCTCCCCATCGGCAATTTGAAAGCCAACTAATACCAAACCTTGCGCCGCACCGTGATTGCGATAGTGGAACAAGGTTATGTTCCATTGCTCGCCCAAGGTATTTAAAAAATGCATTAAAGCACCTGGATATTCCGGAAATGAAAAGCTAAACAGAGTTTCATTTAAAGCCGTTTGCGGACGACCGCCAACCATATGCCTAACATGCAGTTTTGCCAGCTCATTATCAGATAAATCAAAGCATTGGTATCCATTGGTTTTTAAGCGCTGCATTAATGCGGCAAACTCTACGCGGCCCTGTTTGAGCTTCACACCTACAAAAATATGCGCTTCGCTGTCAGTGGCAAAACGGTAGTTAAACTCAGAAATATTCAAACCGCCTAAGGTCGCGCAAAAGGCTTTAAACGCACCTTTTTCTTCTTTGAGTTTTACCGCGAATACCGCTTCTTTTTGCTCACCTAGTTCACAGCGCTCTGACACATATCGTAGTGTGTGAAAATTAATATTTGCACCACACAAAATTCCAGCGATATTTGCGCCTTTTATGTGATGTTGCGCACAGTACTTGCGCATGGCGGCGACTGATAAGGCACCGGCTGGCTCAGCAATTACTCGCGTATCGTCGAAAATGTCTTTTATCGCGGTGCATATCTCGTCGTTACTCACCGTAACAACTTCATCCACGTACAGCTGACATAAGCGAAAGGGTTCTTTACCAATGGTTTTAACCGCCACGCCATCTGCGAATATACCCACACTTGGCAAGGTAACAGGGTGCCCTTTAGCAAGAGCAGCTTGTAAACACGCAGACTCTTCAGATTCGACTGCAATAATGCGGATATTAGGGTTTATTTGTTTTGCGTATACTGCAATGCCAGCCGCTAAACCGCCGCCACCAACCGCAACAAATAAATACTGTAGGTCGTGAATGTGTTCTAAAATTTCTTTACCAATAGTGCCTTGCCCGGCAATAACGTCGGGATGATCAAAAGGCGGGATCATAGTCATACCGGTTTCAGCACAAATTTGCTGAGCACGCTCACTGGCTTGGTCAAAACTGGTACCGTGTTGAACAACGGTCACCTGGTCCTGACCAAAGTGTTTTACCGCCTCAACTTTTATTTCTGGCGTCGTTTCCGGCATCACAATAATCGCCGGTATGCCCAAACGCAGGGCGGCATAGGCCACGCCTTGAGCATGATTACCTGCAGATGCCGCCACCACGCCAGCGGCCTGCTGGGCTTTTGGCAATTGCGCAATGCAGTTATAAGCCCCGCGTAATTTAAAAGACTTAACCGGCTGTTGATCTTCTCGCTTTAAATAAACCTGATTACCCAGTGTTTTCGATAAGCTAGGCATCGTCACTAAGTCGGTAGCTATCGCAGCATCATAAATCGGCGCTTGCAAAATTTTGACTAAATAGTCTTGTTTGGTCAAAAGAGGCGTTGCTGCGCTTTGCTCGCTATCGGAATTATCTTGATGAAAAGACTGCACTAGTTGAGGCTCGCTTATTTGGTTTATTTTGATAGGTGTGTCTTATTATCATCGCAAACAAAGGCAAGCGCGGGCAAGCCTTTTAATTGTTGAATAAATGATAGGCCAAAACGAGCCTTCACAAACTGACCTTAAGCCCAGTTGTCACTACCTCGATTATTGGCAATACTCATTCACGTTGATTCGCAACTCATGGATGAAAAAAGACAAGGATGTCACTTTCTGTTGTATACAC
>CAYQMI010000154.1:0-5390 GCA_964418575.1 uncultured Glaciecola sp. | reverse complement strand
TGGGCTTTTTTATATGTGTTTGTCTAGGCTCCATATTTACTCATGCGATAGTTACACAAGATAAACAATAACAAAAAATCCTTACTACCTATTCAGTAGTTAAAATTCAGGTGAGAATAACAGCTCATGCTCAATTGTCTGTGGCAAAAGAGGTGTTTTGCCGCCTTCAGCATATTCATTGAAGCCGGCTTTATAAAACTCAGATAAAGGATGCATGGATTGACCACCGGGAATCGTCAAAATAGCCTTATCTAACTCACCTGGACGCACAATTAAGCGCTGAGATGCCCCAAAGCTTCGGCCTTGTACTGCGGGCATAAAAGTATCGCCAAATGCGGGTACTACGGGCATATTTAAAAAGCGGGCAAACGGGCCAACACTGCTGGCAAAAGGGTGGGTGATTTTTAATGCGTTTACATTGCCCCATTCAAGTCCTGCAAGCGTATTGGGATTTGCCTCGTGAATGTCGATAAGTTCGTTTTTTGTCGTTTCATAGGCTGCAATTAAAAAGCCGGTATAATTGTCGTGCTCATTGGGGAGCCAACTTTGCTCCTGCGTTTGTATCAGCTGCCAAACGCCGCTTTCAATCAGTTTAAGCGAGTGACGCAAGCGTAATCCTTTTGCTTCAAGCTGGGCAGCAATAGGCTGCATAAGCTGCTGAATAACAGTGCTTCTGAATCGTCTTACCAATGTATAGCCAATAGAATCGGCACAGGCGCAAGCTTGCCAGTTGCTAAGGTGCATTAAATCGGTCTCAAATTTTTGTGGGTTGTTACTGAGCGTTTGCGTGAGTAGGTTATGCCAGGGCATTAAAAATAATGCGCGATTGTCTAATTGCATATCGTTAAATGAGGATTCATCAAATTGACTGTTATCAAGCAGTAAATCTAATATTTGTCGCTGCCGTGCGCCAAGTGCATAGCCGCCATCGCCATAGCGCGCTAAGTCTTTCGTGCCTATCACGCGGGCATTAGCGGTCCATATGCGCTTGTTTTTTGGATTGAAAACAAAGGCGGGTTGGGCTTCTGCTTGCTGCCAATTGGCGTCAAAGTCCGTTTGTTCTATTGCACTTAAACTGGGCGTTGAGCGAGCGGTAATGGCACCGGTTAGTTGCCAGCCAATGTTACCTTGAGTATCAGCAATCACCATGTTCTGCACCGCTATGCCTGTATTTTTACTGGATGCTAAAAGCGCCTCTGTGCTTTTTTGTAGCGCAAAGTCAGCTACGTTTAAGTTAACCGCATAAGGCTTGAGTGCAACCCACGACAGCGCGTATTTATTGTCGCCTAAGCGACGCACGGGACCATAGGCACTGGTTTCAAATTCATAGTTGTACGGCGCGGCATCTTTAATCAGTATCTGCTCAGAAACTGTTTCAGTTTCGGTGCTATCTGCTAGCTTTACCCAATCTACATTATCCACATTAGAGTTGGTAAAACCCCAAGCAATAAAGCCATTGCTACCAGCAATAATCAAAGGTGTGCCGGGTAATGAAACACCCGTAACGGAGATTTCTTCGCCTTTATCTTGAAAATTAAGTTGTGCTCGATACCAAATGCTCGGCACGTTCAAGCCCAAATGCATATCGCTACTTAACATTGCGCTGGCGCTATCGGTAAGTTCACCTGAAACTACCCAGTTGTTGCTGCCTAGCTCATCGGGTTCAATATTTGAAGAGAAGGTGACATTGGCAGTTGGGGCATCTTTTGGGGCTTTACCGGTATTAATTAAGCTTTCTCTATCAATGTAGGGAATTTCTGCCGTGGGCGCTTTTTCAATGCTTAAGTCAATCGCTGCCTGAAATGGACTGGGCTGATACATAAAATCGAGCATTTGTTGGCCAAATATTTCTTTGATTGCCGTATTTTCAAAATCGCGTTCAACCTGCGAGTTTTGTAAATCTATGTACATGCTAAAACTAACTAACAAACTATCTGCTGGCGTCCAAGCATCCATTTCGGTACCTGTGAGCAGAAATTCAAAGCTTTTTGCGCCATATTCATCAATAAAATCGTTTACGCCACGTGCATATTGTATGAGCAGTTGCTTTTCGTTTGTGGGCAATGTGTTTACGATAGCTTCGCTGTGTTTGCGAAATTGAAAAAAGCGCGCTGTTTTATCTCGTTCAAGCGCTACTTTTCCAACCACTTGAGAAAGTTCACCTGCGGCGCTTTTACGCAGTAAGTCCATTTGAAAGAGTCTATCTTGAGCGTGGGCGTAACCTAGTAAATACGCCGCGTCTGTTTGAGTCTCGCTCTGAATGATTGCAGCCCCCAAGTTATCGCGAGCAAGGCTAGCTGTCGCACTTAAGTGCTCGGTGCTTTTATTTCCATCAAGCTGAGGTAAGCTGCTATACAAAATTCCATAGGCCGCTGCGAGGGCGACACACAAAAGCGCGAATATGCTCAACAGTACAATTTTTAAAGTTCGCATACCTACACCTCAATATCAGCATGCTCTGTCATGTAATTCACAAAGCGGGCAAATACAAATAAATAGTCAGACAAACGGTTTACATAGCTAAGTGCCAATGGGTGAATGCTATGGATTTTTGATAAAGCGACCAAGCGCCTCTCTGCACGCCGCGCCACTGTGCGGGCAACATGTGTGTGCGCCGCAATAAGGTGGCCGCCGGGCAAAATGAATTTGGTTTGGGGTTGCAACTGGTCTTGCATTACATCAATCGCGCTTTCTAAATCGAGTATGATTTGCTCATTAATGTTGACCTCGTCAGATATTGCAAAGCCAATCGTGAATAGGTTTTGTTGAATACCTTGTAGCTCTTCTGCAAATGGAGCTAGGCTTCTTAAGGCTTCGTTCAAAGTTGGGTGGGCTAAGTGCGCTTGGATAACGCCTATACTGGCGTTAAGCTCATCTAAAGTGCCATAGCATTCCAATAAAGCGTCGTCTTTATCTAGTCTAAGTACTTCTTTGGCATACACCTGCGTCTGACCGCTATCACCTTGTTTTGTATATATTTTCATAATTATAGCCCTTAAAAACTGCGGTTGATGTCGATGTGCCTATACGTGCTAGCCTACTGACTTAATTCGCTATCAGTTTGAGATTCAGCAGGCGGCACTTCGTAACGTTCTAATCTGACTATGATGCCAAAGGCAGGGTGGTCAAAATAATGGATTTGCTTGCTGATCACTCTGCGTCGTTGTTTTGAACCAAAAACTTCGAGCTGTGCTTGCCCGTCTGCATCAATGTCAACGCGAGTGTGTTTGAATTGAGAGTCAATGTGCAAGTAAGGTACTCGATTCACATATTCAAGATAGACTTTGAATAAACCATCTAACTCCCATGAAAGCTCTGATTGAGGTTTTTCTGCATCGCCATTGTCTTCGTTTAAGTCTTGAGTAGCTTCTTCGTTTTCCCATTCTACCGGGCTAGGTTCAGCTAATGCCTGCTCTAAAGCATTTAGCTGCTTTAATGTCATCGATATAAACTCTTCTTCGCTGATATTTGCGCTTTCATCATCGCTTGAGAAATCTGGCTTTTGAGGTTCAATAACAATATTCTGGCCACCAAAGACTTTATAAAACGCGGCATTGTCTTCTCCAAATACTACGGGTTGACGCCACGCTGTATAAATAATCGGGGAGATATCCCGTTGTGAGAATACGCGTTTAGCGTAGCTATTTAGATATCTAGCGTCCTTTTTCAGTAAGCTGTGCCTGCCAACTGTGTAAGGGTGTTGAGCAAAAAAGTCCTCTGGCACGGCTTGTATATTGTCATATTCAGGGTTGTCTTTGCACAAAAGCGGGGGAATGCCATCGATGCTATCTTTAGTCCATGTTTGCGCTTCAATAAACGCCGTTAGGATAGGATCTTCAATAACAGTGACATCGATTGCCTCTTGTGTGTCTTCAGTATTGGTAGCAAGCGCTATGTCTATAAAGCTCTGTGCGTCAGCTATTAACATTTTTGCTTGGTCAGAGGCCAAAGGGAGGTTTTGTAACACATCTAAAGGACCCGTTTTTTCACAGGGCCCTAAATTTGCTAAAAGCCTAAACGTCGGATTTTCTTGTTTAAGCAGCTCAAGGGTGAATAAATCGAATGCTAGTCCGTCAGCAAATTCAAAGTCGCTTTGAGTAAAATCCTCTGGATGACCCGGCAATAGGTCGCGTTTAAACGCAATAAACTCCACATCAAACCACCAGTCTGACTCAATAGATTGCGCCTGTACTGGTTTTATCGGACTCGCAATGCCCGTCAGAGCAATTAAAAGCGCAGCGCTAGCACTATAAATAAGTGACTTTGCAAAACCTATATTAAGAGCCTTAGCCATGGCATTCCTTGAGCAATCTTAGTAATAATGAGTGTACCAACTCTAAGCGTTCCTTGTTAGCACTAGTTTTTTTCATAACACGTAATTTTTGCGGCCCATCAAAACGATACTCCTTAGGCTTAGTTTGTATTAGCTGAATCAAATAGCCAGGGTCGATTTTTGTGTTTTGTTCAAACTCAACTGTACCGCCCAATTCAGTGAATTCAATCTTGCTGATCCCAATTTGACTGGCAATCAACTTCATACTTGCAATACTTACCAAATTTTTCGTGGCATCAGGCAATAGCCCAAAACGGTCTATCAGTTCAATTTGATACTCATCAATATCATCTTGGTTTTTGCAGTTAGCGAGCTTTTTATACAGCGAGAGACGCACGTTTACATCACCAATGTAGTCGTCTGGAATGAGCGCGGGTAACCGAAGCTCAATCTCAGTTTGCTTGCCTAAGTAGTCACTTAAGCTAGGCTCTTTGCCTTCTTTAAGGGATTCCACGGCAGCTTCTAGCATTTCCATGTATAAAGAGAAACCCACCGAGTTGATTTGTCCAGACTGGTCATCTCCAAGCAGTTCGCCGGCACCTCGAATCTCTAAGTCGTGTGAAGCAAGAGCAAAGCCGGCGCCTAAGTCCTCAAGCGATGCAATCGCTTCTAAACGTTTAACCGAGTCTTTGGTCATGCGTTTAGGGTGGGGCGTAAGCAAATATGCATAAGCTTGATGATGCGAACGTCCCACTCGGCCGCGCAGCTGATGCAGTTGCGCCAGACCTAAATGATCGGCGCGGTCCATAATAATGGTGTTAGCAGTAGCCACATCAATCCCGGTCTCAATAATGGTAGAGCACACTAATACGTTGTAACGCTGATGATAGAAATCGTTCATTACGGTTTCAAGCTCACGCTCGCGCATTTGGCCATGACCAATTGCAATACGGGCTTCAGGCACAATTTCTTCAATTTCGCGTGCGGTTTTTTCGATGGTTTTTACTTCATTGTGTAGGAAGTACACCTGCCCGCCGCGCAATATTTCTCGCATTATGGCTTCACGAATCACTTCATTGTGGCGTTTTTGTACAAAGGTTTTCACCGCTAGTCGCTT
>CAYQMI010000153.1:0-5567 GCA_964418575.1 uncultured Glaciecola sp. | reverse complement strand
TCGTCAATACGCATCGGTGATTGTATTTTTCGTTCTCTTGGGCGTGCCGGGGATTGTTTTTTATTCCCTTATAAAGGAATGGGTTTTGTATCAGTCGCGCAAAACCGTAGGTAGCTGTGAAGCTTTTGAAAACGATGAGCTTGACGACGAAGAGCCTAATATTGCAGATGAGATAACTGCCAATGTAGGTATTGATGACATTGAGCCTGAAGTCGTCAGAGATGACGGCCGAGAGCCTTCAGCATCCCGCATACTATTTATTCTCGATTGGATACCTGTGCGTATCACTGCGTTTGGATTCTTGATTGTAGGCCATTTTACCAACGCGCTGTCAGCATGGTTCGACATTTTACTGCATCCCACTATTTCAACTTACGATGCACTGGCTAAAGTGTCTAAGGCGGCTGAAGATGTGGGCGACTGTGATGCGTATTTAAATGAGCCGCTACAGCTGGTTAAACTAGTAAAACGTAATATAGTGTTCATGTTAATGGCGCTTTCGTTATTAACGATGATTGGCGTAGTTGCCTAGTATTTTTAGTTTCTTCGAATTAATGCCCTGTGTTTGTAAGCACGCTGCTTAGCTCAGGGCCCTGTCCTCATATTTTCCTTCTGTATAGTTACAATATCTTCGAATAACATCGGTCAAGCATTTAGTCGCACCGTTAATTATTGGTAAGTAAGTGTTGAAGACTAATTGTCAGCAAATAAATACAGCAATACTCAATCGAATGGTCTGATTAGTTACGTAAAGCTTTACCTTGCCAAAAGTTTTACTTACAATGTTTTGGTTAATTGGTATTACCATTTGAATTTTATTTATGTTTTTAAATGTAAATAGTATTAAAAACAGTAATTTAGTTATTTTTATTGAATAGTTTTTGGGCTGTTTTTCTGAATTGGTAAGCAACGGTTTTAATATAAATAAAATATTAATATGATGTCGCGTTAACATATCGCGTCACAAAAGGTGCACTTATAGCATGATCAAACAATCAAAAATATCAGATGTGATCACCGAACGCTTGGAGTCTATGATTTTAGACGGCACCCTTACTGCTGGCGAAAAACTTTTGCCAGAGCGCCTGCTGGCGGAAAAGTTTCAAGTCTCGCGTCCTTCTCTTCGCGAAGCCATTCAAAATCTCACTGCAAAAGGCTTAATTGAGCGCAAACAAGGCGGCGGTACTTTTGTTACAAAAGGCCTGAATAAAGCCATGACAGATCCACTCATGGATTTGGTTGCTACACGTCCTGAAACCCAGTTTGATTTACTAGAATTTAGGCATGCGCTTGAAGGTATGGCGGCTTTTTATGCGGCGCTCAGAGGGCAACCGTCTGATTATAAAAGTTTAGAGCAAGCCCTAGATATTTTGCAGTCGCTTAAAGAAGACTCAGCAGCAGAGCAAGAAGCAATTGCGCTGAGTGACTTTTATGTGACCATGGCAAAAGCATCACACAACATGGTGTTGTTGCACGTTATGCGCACCATGCAGCCCATGCTGGTTGAAAACATTCAACGGAATTTATCAATGCTGCGAAGCGGTGCTGATGTGGAGCAAACCATACGACAACAGCGCAAAGATATTGTGAGTGCCATTGTAGCGGGCGACCCGGTATTGGCGCGCAGTGCTAGTCACAAACATTTAGGATTTATTGAACAAACGCTGTTAGACATTAATCAGCGAGATGCAAATGTACAAAGAAGTTTAAGACGTATTATTTGTGAGTAAGCCTGTGAGCAGGCGATTAGCAGTTAAGCGCACATTAACGTAAGTGCAAAATAGACAGTATTTAGTACAAAAATAATGAGCAGCAAAACAACACAGCAAGACCCGGTTTGACGTTTAAACCGCAGAACTTTTACCAACACGTAGTACGTGTGTTAGGTTAACTTTTATACGAGCAAGACAGGCATGCCTATCTTGCTTTTTTGAACAAAAGAATAGGACTTTTTATGGCTGACAACATGGCTGATAACAACCCATCTGATGTGGATCCGCAAGAAACACAAGAGTGGTTGGACGCATTAGAGGCAGTACTCGAAGCAGAAGGCGTAGACCGCGCTCACTATTTACTAGAGTCGATGATTGAAAAAGCTCGCCGTAACGGTGCACATTTGCCTTACGATGCCACTACTGCTTATATCAATACAATCCCCGCAGGCCAAGAGCCAACCATGCCGGGCGACCAGACCATAGAAACCAAAATACGTAACGCCATTCGCTGGAACGCAATTATGATGGTATTGCGTGGCTCTAAAAAAGACTTAGAGCTAGGTGGTCACATTTCAAGTTTTGCATCTTCTGCAATGCTTTACGATGTAGGTTTTAACCACTTCTTCCGCGCGCCAACTGACGATAACGGCGGCGACTTCTTATTTGTTCAAGGCCATGCCTCTCCTGGTATTTATGCACGTTCATTTATTGAAGGACGTTTGAGCGAGGGTCAGCTAGACATGTTCCGTCAAGAAGTAGACGGCAATGGTTTGTCGTCTTATCCGCATCCTAAGTTGATGCCAGACTTCTGGCAGTTCCCTACCGTTTCAATGGGCTTAGGCCCAATGCAGGCTATTTACTTAGCACGTTTTCTAAAATACCTCACTAACCGCGGCTTAAAAGATTGCTCAAATCAGCGCGTATGGTGCTTTATGGGAGATGGCGAAGTAGATGAGCCAGAAAGCTTAGGTGCAATTGGTCTTGCATCTCGCGAAAACCTCGACAACCTGACGTTTGTGATTAACTGTAACCTGCAGCGCCTCGACGGCCCTGTGCGCGGTAACGGCAAAATTATTCAAGAGCTTGAAGGTGTATTCCGCGGCGCTGGCTGGGAAGTTATCAAGGTTATTTGGGGCCGCTACTGGGATTCACTCCTTGCTCGCGATACCTCAGGCAAACTACTCGATGTTATGAACGAAACTGTAGACGGTGAATACCAAAACTACAAAGCCAAAGGCGGAAACTACACCCGCGAAAACTTCTTTGGTAAATATCCAGAGCTTAAAGACATGGTTGCCAATATGTCTGACGAAGACATTTGGCGCCTTAACCGTGGTGGACACGATCCGGTTAAAGTATATGCCGCCTACAAGCGCGCAACTGAAACTCAAGGCCGTCCGCAGGTTATTCTCGCTAAAACCGTTAAAGGTTATGGCTTGGGCTCTGCAGGCGAAGGTAAAAACATTGCTCACAACGTGAAAAAAATGGCCGCAGACTCAATTTTGCAGTATCGCGACCGTTTTAATATTCCATTGTCGGACGAGCAGTGTAACGACTTAAGCTACTACAAGTTTGAAGAAGACAGCGAAGAGATGAAGTATCTTCGCCAAAAACGCGAAGCGTTAAACGGCTACATGCCAGTGCGCCGCGCAAAATCAAGCGAAGAACTACCCGCGCCGCCGCTAAAAGCATTTGATGCGGTAACAAAAGGCTCAGGCGACAGAGAAATCTCTACCACCATGGCCTTTGTACGTGTGCTTACCGTGATGCTCAAAGACAAGCAAATGGGCGGACGCGTGGTACCAATCATTCCAGACGAAGCCCGCACCTTTGGTATGGAAGGCTTGTTCCGTCAGGTAGGTATTTATTCAAATAGCGGTCAAAAATACATTCCGCAAGATAAAGATCAAGTGGCTTACTATCGTGAAGATAAAAAAGGCCAGGTATTGCAAGAAGGTATAAATGAACTTGGCGCAATGTCGTCGTTTGTTGCAGCCGGTACATCGTACTCGCTTAACGATTTGCCTATGCTTCCGGTATACATTTATTACTCTATGTTCGGCTTCCAGCGCGTGGGCGATATGGCATGGGCTGCGGGTGATTCTCAATGTAGAGGCTTTTTGGTGGGTGGTACTGCTGGGCGTACAACGCTAAACGGCGAAGGCTTGCAGCACCAAGACGGTCACAGCCATATTCAAGCTGGGCTTATTCCAAACTGTGTGAGCTACGACCCAACTTACGGTTACGAAGTAGCGGTAATTGTACAAGACGGTATTCGCCGTATGCTAGAAGACCAAGAAAACGTGTTCTTCTATTTAACGGTAATGAACGAAAACTACATTCAGCCTGAAATGCCAAAAGGCAGTGAAGAAGGCATTCTTAAAGGTATGTATTTACTTGATAAAGTAGGTACTGCTAAGTCTAAGAAGAAAGTGAAGCTCTTAGGTTGCGGAACTATTTTAGTGGAAGTACGCAAAGCCGCTGAACTTCTGCACGACAAATACGGCGTAGCGTCTGAGGTGTACAGCGTAACTTCGTTTAACGAACTAGGGCGTAATGCATTAGATTGCGATCGCACCAACATGCGCAATCCTAAAGCGAAACCTGCTGTGCCATTTGTAACTGAATTACTAAGCGAAGGTTTTGATGGCCCAACCATTGCTGCCACTGACTATATTAAAGCTTATGCTGAACAAGTTCGTGGACATGTGCCAGGCGTATATCGCGTATTAGGTACTGATGGCTTTGGTCGTTCAGATTCACGTGCTAATTTGCGTCGTCATTTTGAAGTAGACGCAAATCATGTTGCATACGCTGCGCTTTACGAACTGTTTAAACAAGGTGACTTCTCTGAAAAAGACTTAATGGCTGCCCATAAAGACTTAGAGATAGACGCTGATAAAATCAACCCACTTTACGCGTAAGGAGGCGAATCATGGCAAATTTAGTTGATGTGCTAGTACCTGACGTTGGTGAAGATGACGTTGAAATTATCGAAATTTGTGTTGAAGTTGGTCAATCTGTTTCGGCTGAAGACGCCTTTGTTACCGTTGAAAGCGACAAAGCGAGCATGGATATTCCTATTCCCTTTGACGGCACCGTGAAAGAAATTTCGGTGAAAGTTGGTGATAAAATTAAACAGGGCGATGTATTAGGTAAAGCTGAAGAAGCGGGTGGCGACTCGGGTGATAGCGATTCATCGCAAGATGAATCTTCACAAGAGAGTGCACCGGCCAGCGAGGCTAAAGATGATGCACCAGCGCAAAGCAATGAGTCGCAAAGTAGCGGCTCTTCAAGTGGCGGCGCGTCAGAAACTATCGAAGTTACCGTGCCAGATATTGGCGATGCAACTGATGTAGAGATCATTGAAATCTTAGTGGCTGAGGGCGACACTGTTGCTGAAGAAGATGGCTTGATCACACTTGAAACCGACAAAGCGACAATGGATGTACCGGCGCCCAAAGCCGGTAAAATTGTGTCTTTGAAAGTGAAAACGGGCGATAAAGTATCTGAAGGTAGTTTGATTTTAGAGTTAGAGACGGAAGGCTCTGGTTCGAGTGATTCTGGTTCGAGTGATTCGGGCTCAAGCGAAAAAGCTGAATCGAGCGCCTCATCTAATAACGAATCTTCTGCTAGCAGCGAAGCTGCGCAAAGCTCAGGTAGCACCGAGAGTAAAACAATTGAAGTCACCGTGCCCGACATTGGTGATGCGACTGATGTAGACGTTATCGAAGTATTGGTTGCAGCGGGCGATACAGTAAATGCTGAAGACGGCTTAATTACCCTAGAAACCGACAAAGCGACTATGGACGTACCCGCTCCTGAAGCAGGAACCGTTAAAGAGCTTAAACT
>CAYQMI010000152.1:0-5638 GCA_964418575.1 uncultured Glaciecola sp. | reverse complement strand
TTTTTGCTGTTATTTTTTGTCATTCTTATCAATTAGGTTATGAGCTGGTGGTTGTAAGAAGCACATTACAATCCAAGTAACAGCTTTAGCCCCGCAATTAATCACGTTATAGTACTTAGGTCGGTATAAAAGTGTCGATTATTGAAAGATTTTCGGCACGGTAGGGACGCTTTTAGGTGAAAATAAAAAAGGATAATTTGAAAGGAGGTGAGGTCATTGCGCTTTTAGAGGAGCACCTTGCAGACATGTATGCTACCTCACCAGCAGAATCTGTTCATGCGCTTGATTTAAATGCCCTCAAATCGTCAAATATTACGTTTTTTAGCGCTTGGATAGACAATTCTTTGGCTGGGTGTGTCGCGGTTAAACATCTCAATGCTTACAAAGCAGAACTCAAATCTATGCGAACTGTGCGCTGCTTCAGGGGCTCAGGAGTCGCTTCAAAACTACTCCACTTTGTACTACAGTTTGCAACGGAGCAGGGGTATAAAAGCATCAGTTTAGAAACCGGAACGCAGGATTACTTTTTACCAGCAAGGAATCTTTATAAAAAATTCGGTTTTGCAGACTGTGGGCCTTTCAGTGACTACAAGTTGAATCCCAACAGCCATTTTATGACTCGTAATGTATGACATTATTGAGTAAAACCTTAGATACAAAACTTCAAATTCGATTATTGAGAGCTTTATGAAAAAGTATGAATATAAAATTGTGGACACTCGAGATGTTCAGTCAGCCGGGCTTTTTAAGGGGCGACAACGAGAAGATATAGAAACATACCTTGGCTCGCTCGGAGCTGAAGGTTGGGAGCTTGTTAACGTGGATTTTCGTGAACTCGAGGGTGGTTTTGAATTTGCTGGAATAATGAAAAAAGAAATTTAGCATGTATTGACTTGCGACTTAAAATCAAAATAGATTTTTGCGGCGAATACAAACTAATATAAGGAACAGGCATGTCAGATTGCATATCAAGGTTTTTTGACGCTTGGGAAGTACAGGAATATTAATCAACACTTGTTTAAAGGGATTTTTTATGAAAAAACTCATACTGCTATTATCGCTATGCCTTACTTTTATTGTTTGGGCCGACGATAGAACTGCTACAACTGTCGCAAACGAATGGCTAAAAATTGTTGATGCGGGCAACTACTCTGAAAGCTGGCAAAAATCAGATTCGTTTTTTCAATCACAACTGTCCGAACAAAAGTGGAGCGGCGCACTTAAAAGTGTTCGCACACCACTAGGCGACGTAAATTCAAGAACAAAGGTCGCTGCTAAAGAATATACATCACTTCCTGGTGTACCCGACGGCATGTACACCGTTATTCAATTTGAAACAAACTTTGAAAACAAAGAATCAGCAACTGAAACCTTAACGCTGAGTAAAAGCAGCGGTGCATGGCTCCCTGTGGGGTATTTTATTAACTAGTTTTAAGTCAAAAGGATTTGCATGAAAAAGAACAATCTACTTATCACCGCAGGGTGTTTAAGCTTTATTGCTTCGCTCCTTCATATCGCCTGTATTTTTGGTGGCCCTGATTGGTATTTGTTTTTTGGCGCCGGCGAGAGAATGGCCGAGCTTGCCGCAGTTGGCGATCCATACCCAACAATAGTTACCTTTATAATCAGCGCTATTTTGGCGGGTTGGGGTCTGTATGCATTTTCTGGCGCTGGCATTATTTTTAAATTACCGCTATTGAAAACATGCCTTGTGTTAATTACGGCGGTATACCTCATTAGAGGTGTCGCCGGATTATTTGCGCCCTTTGTTACATCAGACCCAGTGGTACATCAAAACTCCATCACCTTTTGGCTGGTAAGTTCAGTTATTTGTTGTATCTTTGGTATTTACTATTTGCTGGGTACAAGAAAGCTATGGTTGAAGTCTTAATTTGTTAGGTCTCAGATATCAAGAGGCATGAATTGAAAATAGACGGAGATATACAGTCAGTCAATTGCTACAAGATTAAATCTCTTACCTAAATTTTATATATTCAACAGGAAAGATATGAAAGTTTTAGGAATTGCTCTTTTATGGCTAGCATCAATGAATGCCTATTCTTACGAGCATCAGATAGCAAGTCTCTTTGATGCGAATAATGTTGAGGGTTCAATCCTCATTGAATCTTTAGACGGCAAACAACGTTACCAGTATAAGGTAATCAATAATGAGCGCTTTGTTCCAGCTTCAACCTTTAAAATTCCTAATACCTTAATCATACTGGAAGAAGGCTTAATAAAAGATCCTAATGAGATAATTGCATGGGATGGAGTAGAGCGGGATTATAGCCCTTGGAACCAAGATCACACCCTTAGAAGCGCTTTTCAATATTCATGCGTATGGTGTTATCAGCGCTATGCAAAAATAATCGGTGACAACAAATATCATCACTACCTTAAACTGTTTGATTACGGAAACCAACTAACTGGCAAGGAAGTTACGCGTTTTTGGCTAGACGGAGACTTAAGAGTATCGGTAAAAGACCAAGTCAGTTTTTTACGCAAGCTATACAATAACGACCTTCCAATAAAGCAGTCTCACATCAATGTACTCAAAGACATTATGTTGTCTGAAAACAACGATAAGTTTAAAGTTTGGTCTAAAACCGGCTGGGCAGGTAAAGATGGGTGGTTTGTGGGGTATCTGCTTGCCGGCGGGCAAACTTGGTTTTTTGCAAACCATATTGAAATAAAGCAAAACTCAGACTTGGGCTTGAGAAAAAACCTTACAATGGAGGCGTTCAGTGTTCTCAATATTGTTCAATAATAATCACACAAAGAAACGTATACCCTCAGACTAATTATCCGTTGCCCGTCGAACTGGCGGAAAGCGCCAGCGCTAAATTGCACAAAATATTAGAAATGCGACTATACTTTAATATGCATGAATCAATAAGCAGTGCATTGATACATTTTTAAAAACAAGGAAATATTATGACTAAGAAAAGCAAGATAGTGCTTATTCCCGCGATAATTAGCGTTTCTTTCATTCTATCTTTCTGGATTTCAAGTGTAAGAGGAGCTCAAAGTATACTTGGTGTAAGTCCAGATTTAGCGAGTGGTTTAACACTAGGTATTGGAATTGGTTTAGCACTGATATCGTTATCGACATTAAAGAAATCAAGTTCTTCGAATTAGAGATAACGGAATAAGCCTCTGGACTTACTCATTGTGTCCGCTGGAATACAAACATGGGGGCGATTTGTTATTGCGCCTAAAAATTTGTGTCCGTTTGTTGTGTGGCAGAAACCCTGCAGCTAAGTGGCAGACTTTTAAGCGAAAATTGAGAGAAAAACCTATCGACTACAATAATCTAATACAGTGGAGTGCAATTATCATTGAGCTTATAGGCTTAATTTTAATTTCTGTTGAGCTCTATTTTCCAAAGACCTCAGAATTCCTAAAAGCGACTTTTGAAGAAACTAAACCTAAGTTCATCAGAAATCAAAAAGCATGGATAGCGAGTTTCATTTTAATTTGGATTGCAGTTGTGGTCGGTCTGTCTGCTTGGGATCATTCCATGCTTCTTGTTGCAAATCTGTTTTTTAGCGCTGTCACGGTATTGGTACTAATTGTATTGAGTATTAGCAAAGTGCTTGTTCGTCTAGGAGTCGCGCTGGGCAGAGGAAACTCCGTTGGAGGGGTGGGTTTAGTCCTAGCACTCATCGGCTTTTCAATGGAGCTCGTTCAATTTATATAAATTTTTCTGTATCACGGAATCACCTAAGGTGAAAACAAAGAGCTGATGACAGTCTTAAAGTTTATCGCGAGGTTAAAAACATCAATAATGTGAAAACAAAAATAATCGCGCTTTATTTTGGAATAGCTTCGGTTGCGGTTGGGCTTATCACCTTTGTTGTTCATTGGAATCTATTTGACATTATTGGCGGACCACTCCCAGGCTATAAGATTTTATTATTCCCCGCTAATATGTCTCTGATATATGTTTGGCACCCACTGTTTACTGAAGAAGTGGCGCTCTTGCCTAAGTTAGTACTGATGATGATTGGGCAGTTTGTTTTGGTCACTATTACCGTTGCCATATTTGTTGAATTATTTAAAAAAATATTCAGTGTAAAGCATGTATAACGATTGTTCACAGAGATAAACCATAGGTTTTCTCCACACTAATTGCTCTACATAAAAAAGGAAGCGTAATGAATCTCAATCAAGTCACTCTGCCGGTAGACAATATGAAAGAGTCAGTGCAGTTTTACCTCAAAATGGGATTTATTCAGATTGTTGATACACCACATTATGCTCGATTCACATGTCCTGATGGCGATGCTACCTTTTCTTTATCTCTTGAAGACAGTAATCATAAAAACCACTCCGTTATTTATTTTGAGCATGAGGCGCTAGACGAACTCTGCGAGCAACTCACTAATAAGGGTATTGAGTTTGAACAAAAGCCAATACAACAATCCTATCTTTGGAAAGAGGCAATTTTGAAAGACCCCTCAGGTAATAAAATAAAGCTTTATTGGGCCGGTGAAAATCGTTTAAACCCGCCATGGAAAGTGAATAAGAAACTTACGGAAGATTGAGATGAAAACAATTGGTCTTCTCGGCGGCATGAGCTGGGAAAGTACAGTGAGTTATTACCAAGCTGTAAATGAGGGCGTGAGAAGTACGCTCGGCGGTTTGCATTCAGCTAAAATAGCCATGTATAGCGTTGATTTTGCCGAGATTGAGAAGTTGCAGCACAGCGGTGATTGGGAAGCAACGGCTGAGATTTTAACTAAAGCGGCTAAAAATATAGAAGCTGCTGGCGCCGACTTCTTGGTGCTCTGCACAAATACTATGCACAAAGTAGCGCCCAGCATTGAACAGGCAATTCAAATTCCTTTATTACACATTGCAGATGCAACGGGTGAGGCTCTAGTTAGGCAAGGCATTCAATCTGTAGCTTTGTTAGGTACGGCTTTTACTATGGAGCAAGACTTTTACAAAGAAAGGTTAGCGCAGAAGTACGGTCTTAAAGTGCTAGTGCCAAACGCAGCAGACCGCGCTATTGTGCATGAGGTTATTTTTGAACAGTTGTGCTTAGGAGAAATTCATCGAGCAGCAAAAGCAGAATACCTTCGCATTATCGACTCCTTATCATCTCAGGGAGCGCAAGCGGTAATATTAGGATGCACAGAAATAGGAATGCTGATTAAGCAAAGCGATACTGACGTGATATTGTTTGATACAACAACAATCCATGCATTAAGAGCGGTTGATTATGCGCTAAAGGAAAATGATTAATATGGCAAAGCTCATTATTTCCGAAAATTCGGGCTCAGGTAAATCAACCATCGCCGCCAAGATAGCTAAGGATAAAAGGCATAGCAATGATTGCAACCAGTATGGTTTTGGGCAATTAATAAATGGGAGATGCACGTGATGCTTAACAAAAAGGCGTTATTTACTAAAGTGATTATGATCACGCTTGCTCTATTGTTGTTAACGGTTTATGTCTTTATCGCCAATGAGGCACGAAAAGAGGTGTACTTCCTTTGCGGCAACTTCACGCAAGGCGTTGCCTTAAAAGACGTAACGCGGCAACTAGATACAGCGACTTTTTCATCATATTCTAAGGAGTCTATTGGTACAGGGGAGTTGATCGTCTTTAGCAGTCCTGTGAACTTTCATT
>CAYQMI010000151.1:0-5705 GCA_964418575.1 uncultured Glaciecola sp. | reverse complement strand
GGCGTGATGAATACCGACAATATGCTCATTAGCGGTGAGACCATAGACTATGGCCCCTGCGCATTTATGGATACTTACGACCCAAAAACAGTATTCAGCTCAATCGACCGCAACAGCCGCTATGCATATATGAATCAGCCTGGCGTAGCACAGTGGAACCTTTCTCGTTTTGCTGAAACTGTACTTCCGCTTATTGCAAGAGAACTCGCACCCGAAAACCCAGACTTGGATGAAGACGGCACAAAGGAGCTGGCAATTGCTCAGGCCACAGCCATCATTCAAGACTTTATTCCAGAATATCAAGCGGCCTTTCGAGGCATTATGTGTAAAAAGCTTGGCTTAAAAGATAGCATTGATGCTTCTGATGCAGATGCCCTCATAGAAAAGTGGCAGAACATTTTATTTGAACAAAAACTAGACTGGACGCTTGCCCATTTGTATTTAAGCGATTATGCAACTCAACAAGATGCCAATGCACTGCTAGCTTTGTGCTCCAATTCGCATGATATGCAAGACTTCTTGGAGCAATGGCAACAGCACAGCGCCCAAAGTTTTGATGATATGAAAGTGCATAATCCTGCCATTATTCCTCGCAATCACCTTGTAGAAGAAGCGCTGGAACTTGCCGAAAAAAAAGGTGACCTGTCAGCGTTCGCAATATTACTTTCCCATTTACAGGCGCCTTTTAGTCGTCCTGAGGATGAGCGTTTTATGCAGCCAGCAAACGAGCAATTTACCGCTGATTTTATGACTTTTTGTGGAACATAGCCCAAAAGATCGCTTTGCATATCGATTAATACATTGGCTCTGCCCCAAAAGCATGAGCGGCATGGTTTACTTCAGCCTCAAAAAGGTGTGAGTTAAGCGGCGTGTTTTTCCAGTCCACACCTTTGCGACAAACGCCAAAGCACCCATGATCTTAATAGCGATAGCGCCTTGCATCAGTTTTTTGACTGGTGTAAACCATTACGCCGTTTTCATCGGTGTAGGTGCGCACTTGAGACGATGTTTCACCATTATGAATTAATGACAAAACAAGCACACCGTATATGTAAGTGCTTAACTTTAAACCGTCCCCTCCTCACACTGCTGCCAACGCAAGTTACCCACAAACTGTTCAACTTCGAGTTCTTGTGTTTTTATCTCTGAGGCCACAATGCCAGTCTCTACCTCTTGAATCCATACAGAAGCATTTTGACCTTCTCGCTCAAGATTCAGCATGTAACTCTTGCCTTCGTCGAGGCTTACGTCAAAATTAACAAAAGCAAATTCGGTGGGTGCTACGGAGGGTTTATTTACTACCACTTTTACCCAAAGGTTGTGCTGACCAGCTGGGTGTTGCCTGGGCACGTCAACCCCCGCTGGATGCTGCCTGACGCCGTCTAGGTCAACGGGGCGATGCAAGCGGCACATTAAATACACGTATTCTTTGGTAGGCCTGTTGTTTTGTGCAAAGTTTTCGAGTCTAAAGTGACCCTCTTTTACTCCAAGGTCGATAGGCAAAGAAGAACATCCCGCCATGACTGCGCTGAAAATTAATAGTGTTACTGTTTTAAGCAATAATATCTTTTTCATCTTATGCTCCTTAAGTCCAGGCTTCCTTTACTTCTATGCCCGTTGTGCAAACTAAATTGCTTTTCCAATGTTATATAAAGTCAGTTTCTGGAAAAAGTCAATTTTTCTGATAAATCTTGAATCCCTTGAAAAGTAATAATATGGTGACATCGCACACTACGGCGAGGCTCATAAAACACTCCATGCTTTCGAATAAAAACATCGACGCTCAACAACAGGCTAAAAACCTTAGCTACCAAATATTAAGTGGCTTCGATAAATCGTACCGGCGCTTTAGCCGCATTACTAGCGGCGCCCAAGAGCGCTTTGAAAATTGTGAGTGGGCCGCTTCTGGTCAAGGTATTAAAGAGCGTATTAATACTTATCATCATAGTTTGTCAGAAATTGTGAGTGAGATTTATCAATACATTAACCCTCAATCTTTGCCCGACAGCTTTTGGCAGGCCTGTAAAGAGCACTACACCAAACTCTTAGCGGATCACCCGCAGTTTGAGCTAGCAGAAACCTTTTATAACTCGGTAATTGGCCGCATATATCGTCACGGGCGCATAGATAACTCAATCATGTTTGTAGAGCCCAGTCGCTGTTTTCTGCCGGGGCAAGACCGGCACAAAGTGGTAAATAGCTTTGATACCACCGGCACGGTGCGCCAAATGTACGAAGCTATTTTTGATACTTACCGTTTTAAAGTCGCGTTTGACGACTTTGAGCAAGACATACAAAACCTTGATAGCGCGTTAAGGCAGCGCCTTAACCGAGAACAACTTGCCTCAGTTCACACGGTTGAAATGCTCAAGTCTGTTTTTTATCGAGGCAAGGCGGCTTATTTGGTTGGCAGAATTTGCATGCCCACAGAAACCTTACCTTTTGTTATTGCTTTGCAAATGACTGAAAAACGCAATTTGATGGTAGATGCGCTGCTAACAGAACGTCCTCACATGAGCGTAATTTTTGGCTTTGCACGCTCCTACTTCATGGCACAAACTCAAAACCCAGCAGAAGTGGTCGCTTTTTTACAAGAGCTACTACCGCACAAAAAGAACTTTGAACTCTACACCTCAATTGGTTTTTACAAGCATGGCAAAACCGTTTTTTATCGCAATTATTTAGAGCACCTTGAAAATACGAGCGATAAGTTTGAGCTTGCACCAGGAATTAAAGGTTTGGTGATGGCGGTATTTCATCTGCCCTCATACGGTGTGGTGTTTAAACTTATTCGAGATGAATTTGCTGAAAGTAAAAAAATCACACGCGAACACGTGAAAGACTGCTACCGCCTAGTGAAAATGTCTGACCGTGTAGGTCGCATGGCGGATACTCACGAATATGTAAACTTCTCCATTCCAAAAGCGCGCGTAGACGATACTCTTTTAACGCATTTGCTTGAAACCTGCGCTAAAACCGTTTCTGTTGAGGGGGAGCAAGTGCTCATTAAACACATGTACATAGAGCGCAAAATGACGCCGCTTAATTTGTATCTTCAGCAAGAGCAAGATGAAGAAAAAGTACAAAATGCGATTAAAGACTTGGGCTTGTGCATTAAACAAATCGCGTATGCCAATATTTTTCCAGGAGACATGCTGCATAAAAACTTTGGGATCACGAAAACGGGGCGCGTTATCTTTTATGATTACGATGAAATTTGCTTTATGAACGAGCGCAATTTTAGAGAACTACCTAAATCAGATGACCCATACGCACTTGATACTCTCTCGGTGGGGCCAACGGATGTTTTTCCTGAGCAGTTTGAGCACTTTATTGTAGGTAAAAAGCACTTAAAAGATTTACTCAAAGAATATCACGGCGACCTATTGAGCCCGCAGTATTGGAAAGAGATGCAAAAGATAGCTGCGCAGGGGGTTATTCAAAATTTTACCCCCTACCCTGATCATATCCGCTTTCATCGTTGAAGGGCTGCACTTTTAACAGCTGAGCTTAAGTACGCCTGTTTAATGAAACGGCTCACTTTTTTGTTAGCTGAGCAACATAACGTAATGCGCTACAATCGTCGCCATGGCAAATACCCAAATGGTGCTGCGCGCTACATGCCAGTTGCACCAGTAGCAAATCAAATACATAAAACGCAAGAGCACAAAGGCCACGCAGAGCTGCACGGTATAAAGAGTGTGGGCATCTAGCGCAATCACTAACAAAACGGTGGGCGCAAAAAAACAAATCGCTTCAAAACAATTGTCGTGAGCGGCCTTTGCTCTTGCACCTAAGCCCTCTAAACGGTTTTGTTGGCTTCGTGGATGACGGTTGTCGTAAGTGCCTTCGCGGTGCATCATAATTGCCAAAGGCACTTTAGCTATCATTGGCATAAATAAAACTATGGCCATACAAACGATAATGACAAACATGTAATGTTCCTTTTCACAAATAAACGAGTATCTTTATTAACACATTCACTAGGTTATCAGCTATCTTAACACTATGAAATTATTGATTGTAGAAGACGAGCCCACCGTAGCTCAGCTTATCGCAAAGGGTCTGCTTACTGAGGGCCACAGTTGCGATATTGCCGAAAACGGCGAAAAAGGACTTGAGCTTGCCTTAGATAGCGAGCAAGTGCATAAGTACGATGTCATTATTCTCGACAGAATGTTACCTAAACTCGACGGTTTAGACGTGCTTCAAAAAATGCGTGATAACAATGTCCTCACCCCTACCTTATTTTTAAGTGCAAAAAACAAAGTTGAAGATAAGGTAACTGGCCTTCGAGCCGGCGCTGATGACTATTTAACTAAGCCTTTCGCCTTTGAGGAGCTGTTAGCACGAGTTGAATTACTCGGTAGCCGCGCCGCTACTGCCGCAAAGAATATGCCTGATAACAAAACCGAGCTTAGCCTTGGTGAACTCAAACTCGATCTTATTAATCGCAAAGTACTGCGAGACGGTCAAGAAATCGACTTACAGTCTAAAGAGTTTAAGCTGCTTGAATACTTAATGCTAAACGAAGGCAAAATTGTAACCCGCACAATGCTGCTCGAAAAAGTATGGGAATATAATTTCGACCCTCAAACCAATGTGATTGATGTGCACATCAGCCGCTTGCGCAACAAAATCGACAAAGGCTTTCCTTACCCTATGATTGAAACCATTCGCGGTGCGGGCTATAAAATAAGCGTGAAAGGCTAGTATGAGGCATTACTACTAGACATGCGCGCAATTCAGGCCTATAGCAAAAGCTCCAGTTTCATTGTTAGTTTTATATTCACGACGTTACTGCTCATTGCAGTAACGTTTAACACCTATGTATTAACGGTTGCCAGCGACGATCTACTCATTAGAGAAACAGAAGCTGCAATATTGGCTGATATTGGAGGATTCAGGAGCTTATATAATGCCGCAGGCCGCCCTGCTGTTGTTCGCGCGCTGAATAATCGTGTTGAAAATATAAACAACGACTTTCTCTATTATTTAAAAGACGGAAACGATAATTTTATTACCGGCAACTTAGCCAACTGGCCCGGCGCAAGCACTGTGCCCATAAAAAATGGTTTGTTAGAAATTCAGGTAGACCTACGGCCCGACCAAGACAAAGTATCCCTTCGCGGGAATAACAAAGAAACCGCAATTGCGATGATTGTAGAGTTTCCTAACAAGGATACTTTACTGGTAGCGCGCAGCGTAAAAGACATAGAGTTTGCGCTAAAACTTGCGCAAACTTCCTCTTATGTGCTCATAGTCATTGTATGTATTATCTCTATTCTGAGCATAGTGGTTGCTTACTATGTAGTGAGTCGAATCAATCTTATCTCCGATACCGCCGATGAAATCATTTCAACGGGCAACTTAAGCGATAGGCTTTATGTAGAAAGCAGCTGGGACGACTTAAGTAAGCTTAGTCTAGCGCTCAATCAAATGCTTGATAAAATAGAGCAGTCGGTGAACAGCATTCAAAATGTTTCAGATAATATCGCGCACGATCTACGTACCCCGCTCACTCGGCTTAAGTCCCATATTGAACAAATTGAGCATCCTGAAAAGTACGACTTAATTGCTGAGTGTGACAACATCATGGCAATTTTTAACTCGCTGCTACGCATCACTGATATCGAGACAAGCGTTAAGCGCGCTGGTTTTGCCAGACAAAACATCAGCGGTGTTGCAATGGATGCGATTGAGCT
>CAYQMI010000150.1:0-5782 GCA_964418575.1 uncultured Glaciecola sp. | reverse complement strand
GCATTTTTACGCAGTCTTGGCTCCAGTCAAACTGCAGTTGGCTTGCATAGGTGCGTAAATTGTCGTTGGTTTTACCGCCTAGCAGCTGATACACAGGTACATTTAAGGCCTTACCTTTGATGTCCCATAAAGCGGTATCAATTGCACTCATGGCCGCGTATAAAACTGGTCCGCCGCCTAAGCCCCAAAAGCTTTCTCTTAACATGCGTGACCACAAAAGCTCGGTTTTAAATGGGTCGAAACCCAGTAAGACCGCTTCGGCTATTTCTTTAATCATAGCTGCCGCTGCGCTATGTCCCCAGTCGTAAGCTAGGCCAGCTTCGCCTACACCGTGAATACCTTCATCAGTATGTATACGAACAAAAATTGGGTTCCAAGGTGGGCGCTCAGGGCAGTGGATATCAAAAATTTCTACATGCGTAATTTTCATATTTATAGGGCTCTTATTTTATTGTGTGCAGCTTTAAAGGCTTATTATTGATCAAAGTCGGGATAGACGCGTTTTACGCGGCGCATCATTGCGGGCCATGCTTTTTCTCCGCCAGTTTGTCCTGTATGGACAATGTTTGCTTGTGCTTTTATGCCGTCAATTACCCTTTGATCAACTTCGACAAGCTTATCGTTTGAGGCCTGCATTTTCACTTGAATTTCACAAGCTCTGAGCAAGTCGTACATATGCATAAAGGCATCACCAATCGTATTGCCCATGGTCAGGGCGCCGTGATTTCGAAGTAACATAAAATTCGCAGAGCCTAAATCAGCCTGAAGCCGAGCAATTTCTTCTTCATTTACGGCTAAACCCTCGTAGCTGTGATAGCTCATGCTAGCTAAAGCAAAGGCTGAATACTGGCTGTAAGGCTTTAAGCCTTGCTCACAACTAGCGACCGCAATTGCATCAGGATGATGCAGGTGCATCGCACATTGCGCTTCGTGTCGGGCAATGTGAACTGCGCTATGGATAGTAAAACCGGCAGGGTTGATATCGAAGGGACAATCGTCTTGGATGATATTGCCTTTTACATCAATCTTGACCAAATTCGAAGCGTTAACTTCCTCAAAAGCAAGGCCAAAAGCATTTATTAATAAATCCTCGGTACCTGGAATACGCGCTGATATATGCGTATGTATCAGGTCATCCCAGCCATGCATAACCATCAAACGATAGGCAGCAGCCAATTCTACGCGTGTAAGCCATTCTTGTTCTGATACTTCATTTTTTAAATTAGGCCTTGGAATATTGTACATATTGTCCTATCAGTTGTTTTGTTGAAACATCGTCATGTTATCAGTTTTTATCTGTTATTAAATACATTGTACTTAAGGATATTTTTTACTACGCTAAGCATTAAATATACTTTTGTATATTTTTTAATAAGTGAAGATGGCAGTCCAAATAATAATAAACGTCAAATTCCGATAATAATCTTAATTAGTAAGGAAGTATTATGAAATTGTTTACTCGCATCGCAGCGGCGGCAGTGCTTTTGTCAGTCGCGAGTTTTAGTAATAGTGCAGTGGTTACCAGTGGATACGGTGTAGTGCCGTCAAACTTTGTATTTGCACCAGACCAACCCGATTTTACAGGCGACGGAATTCCTAACGATAATTTAGTTTACAATGTGGCTGATTTTGGCAACGCACAGCTTTTAGTTGCGCTTGGCATAACACCGCGTTTCCCTAATTCGAATCAACCAGACACAGTCGTTCCTGACGGCAACGGCGGCTTTACCGTAGGGCAAGGCACCACTAGCAGCCCATCAGGCTTGCTTGGCACTACTTGGAACTATAGTTATTACATTGCATCGGTAGGCGACTCTCTCGTGAATTTAATCGATAGTATCGCTATTTCATATGATGTCGACCCTAGTGCAGCGCTTAATACACAAAGCTCATTTGCGTTTCCAGCATCTACATTTATAAGCGCGTTTGGCGGCGATCCTAATGGTAACGTGTTCCAAACTAGTCAAAATTTACTTTTTGGATACCATACTGATAGTGGATTTGGACCTAACCTAGCAGCATTTGATGCTTTCAGTGCCGGTATGTTTAATGTCAGTATTGATGTGCTTACTACTTCAGATTCAAGTTTTAGCACAACTGCAAACGTTAACGTTGTATCTGCACCAACCATATTCACTATTTCTTTTGGCGCGATGTTATTTATGCTAATCCGTCGTATGAATAAATAACTGCTGTATATCAATTTTTTGCAGTTGTTAAATCTTTAGTACCCAGAAGGTCTAGCAAAAAAAGCCCTCGCTAATAGCGAGGGCTTTTTTATTTGTTTATCCCAATACAGCGCAATTATACATAGGCGCTATTCGCATAATTTAAATATGTCCTGCCAAAGTTCTATATGCTCTTGCATAGTTGATTTGTAGCGCATAGCGTCATCAATATAGTGCTCACGAATATAAGCTTTCCATACTGGCGGTAAATCAGGGTGAGAGCTCAATACATCAAAGCTCGGGTTTAATTGATATTGGTAGTGATTTAACTGACTTGCAAGCGGTTGAATGGCGTCGGCAAAAAACATGGTAAAAATATTGCGCATAATTTTGAGTTCTTCTTTCTGCTGAGTGCTTCCGCAATTATTCTTACTTTGCTCAATGTAGCGTCGCAACATATCGCTAATTGGGGAAAGCTCTGCGCTAAACAGCTTTTGCGTGCGCCACATTCTTGCGGGTAATCGGGCATTGCTCAACGCTTTCAAGTGCAGTTCAAGTTCTCCTGCGTCAATCGCTTCATCGTTCGCTGCATCTAACAAATAACGTAGAGCAAGTTTAGTGGCTTGTAAGCCGTCCTCACTGTTTCCAGCAATGTAATCACCTGCGGTAGTAAATGCTAAATAGCTCTCATTTGACTGCGTGAGCATATTTGCCCAAACCAGCGGGAGGTTTTCTTGCTTTTGTGCAATCCAAGTCTGAAGCTGTTTGTTCATTTCATTGTTTTGTTCTAGCTGAACTAAACAATCATCGAGTGTCTGCAAAAGCCTTGCCTCGTAGGCAAAGCGTATAGACGGTAGCTGTGTCTTGCCAAGTGCTGTGTTGCGTTCAGCAATAAATTGCCCTAAGGGGCAGTCATCAATGGCGTAAAACTCTCTGAACGCAATTTGTATACCTGGGATAGGGTATTCGAGGCTATGTTTAGCGGGCGCGTTGAGTAATTGCGAGCTGTTTGTTTGCTCGATGGCCAAGTCGGTGAAACTCTCAAGGCGCTCTGCGAGGGCTTGCAGGTCGTTTTTCACCTTATCGTGACCAGAACAAGCTGATAATAGAATGCACAGCAAAACTAAAAGTAAGCGTTGATTCACAGTTTTATCCCTTTGCCGCTGCAGGGCAGAAATGAGCCTTTGTTGCACCAACGCATAGTCAGCTCCTGAACGTGTGCTAAATAAGCAGGATTAATCTGGTAAATAGGCCGCTTTAGCATTGCAAGTCCTTGTAGCATGTCGTTATAATTCGCCCACTAATTTTTGAGTTAACGTTTCTACGTAGCTTATCCCAAAAAATATCAAGTGGCGCTTGGTTTGTGTCACCACTGAATAAAGGAAGAACATGCCTGTAATTACGCTCCCCGACGGTAGTCAACGCTCATTCGATAACCCTGTTAGCATTTTAGACGTTGCTAATGACATTGGCCCAGGATTAGCGAAAGCTACCGTAGCCGGTAAAATCAATGGCGAGCTCGCCGATGCGGTAGATATTATTGACCAAGACGCTAGTCTTCAAATTATTACTGCTCGTGACGACGAAGGATTGGAAATTATTCGCCACAGCTGTGCGCATTTGATTGGTCACGCCATTAAGCAGTTATATCCAAATGTCAAAATGGCAATTGGACCCACCATCGACAATGGCTTCTACTACGATGTAGATTTAGATGAAGCTTTAAATGACGAAGCGCTAGCAAAAATTGAAAAGCGCATGCTCGAACTAGCCAAAACTAATTACGACGTAGTTAAAAAAACCGTTAGTTGGCAGGAAGCGCGAGATGCATTTGTTGAACGCGGAGAAAGCTACAAAATCCAAATTCTTGATGAGAACATTGCTAAAGACGACAAGCCCGGTTTATATCACCACGAAGAATACGTCGACATGTGCCGAGGTCCGCATGTGCCCAACATGCGCTTTTGTCAACACTTTAAACTGATGAAGGTGGCAGGGGCATACTGGCGTGGTAACTCTGACAACAAAATGCTGCAGCGTATTTATGGTACGGCTTGGGGCGATAAAAAGCAGCTTAAAGCTTACTTGAATCGTTTAGAAGAGGCGGAAAAACGCGACCACCGTAAAATTGGCAAAACCCTTGATTTGTTTCACTGGCAAGAAGAAGCACCTGGCATGGTGTTTTGGCATAACGACGGCTGGACAATTTACACCGAACTAGAGCAGTTTATTCGCGGCAAGCTTCATGAGTATGAATACGATGAAGTAAAAGGCCCCTTGATGATGGACCGCTCTTTGTGGGAGAAATCAGGACACTGGGATAAGTACGCCGAAAATATGTTTACGACTGAGTCGGAAAAGCGTGAGTATGCAATTAAGCCTATGAACTGCCCTGGGCACGTACAAATATTTAATCAAGGCTTGAAATCATACCGTGACCTGCCACTTAAAATGGCTGAGTTTGGATGTTGCCACCGCAACGAACCTTCTGGCGCCTTGCATGGCCTGATGCGTGTGCGTGGTTTTACCCAAGACGACGCTCACGTTTTTTGTACCGAAGAGCAAATGCTTGATGAAGTCAGTGATTGTATCAAGATGGTGTACGACACCTATGCAACATTTGGCTTTGATAAAATCGCGGTAAAACTATCTACGCGTCCTGAAAAGCGTGTGGGTTCAGATGAAATCTGGGATAAATCTGAAAAAGCACTCGCCGATGCCTTAAAAGCTGCCGATATCGATTTTACATATTTGCCGGGTGAGGGCGCATTTTATGGTCCTAAGATAGAATTTACCTTACACGATTGTTTAGACAGAGCATGGCAGTGCGGTACCGTGCAGCTAGACTTCTCAATGCCGGGTCGCTTAGGTTCTAGTTACGTGGCTGAAGACGGAGAACGTAAAGTGCCGGTTATGATTCACCGCGCAATTTTAGGTTCAATGGAGCGCTTTATTGGCATATTAACTGAAGAGTTTGCTGGCGCGTTTCCAACTTGGCTAGCCCCTACTCAAGTGGTTGTTGCGAATATTACCGATAGTCAGTCAGAATATGTGGCAAATGTGGTTGCTCAGCTTAAAGCCGCTGGCGTGCGCGTTAAACAAGATGTACGCAACGAAAAAATAGGCTTTAAGATCCGTGAACACACTCTTAAGAAAGTGCCATACTTATTGGTGGTTGGCGACAAAGAGAAAGAGTCAGGTGAAGTGGCCGTTCGTACTCGTAAAGGTGTAGATTTAGGCACTATGAGTATTGCCAATTTCGCGCAACATGTTGTTGAAGACATTAAATCTAAAAAAATTCAATAGCACTGCGCGTAAGAATAGGTATAATGACGCGATTCGTAATTGCATATCGAATAATTAGCATGCAAATACGACATATTTTAATGTTCTTGGAGGAATAACAAATTAAAGGCGCTGCAAATAAAGCTCAGAGCGATAAAGCTCGGATTAACGAAGAAATTACGGTAAATGAAGTAAGATTGATAGCGGCAGACGGCTCACAGGCCGGCATAGTATCACTCGCTGAAGCACTACAGCAATCAGAAGCTGCTGGGGTGGACCTAGTTGAAATCAGCCCTAATGCAAGTCCTCCGGTCTGTAAAATTATGGAC
>CAYQMI010000149.1:4267-5797 GCA_964418575.1 uncultured Glaciecola sp. | reverse complement strand
AACGCTAATGCTGTAAACGCGCCGCTGTCGGGAACCATCGTAAAATTGATGGTAAGCGAAGGCCAGCAAGTGCAAGAGGGCGATGTGATATTGCTGTTAGAAGCCATGAAAATGGAAACAGAAGTACGCAGTGCATACTCTGGTACGGTAAGTGGTATTTTGGTGAAAGAGGGCGATGCAGTGCAATCTGGTCAGCCTATGCTTTCAGTAGGATAGCCTCTTATGGAAAAGTTAATGCTACTTTGGCAAAGCACGGCTTTGCCACACTTTGAACTGGGCCAATTAATAATGATGCTGGTGGGCTTTGGCCTGCTTTATTTAGCCATTGTTAAAAAGTTTGAACCTTTGCTTCTACTGCCAATTGGCTTTGGTGCTTTGCTCACGAATATTCCCCTTGCTGGGTTTTCTGAAGCAGGTGGCTTATTGCACTATATTTATTTGATTGGCGTTGATACCGGTATATTCCCACTACTAATATTTATGGGAGTAGGCGCAATGACAGACTTTGGCGCGCTAATCGCTAACCCTCGCATGCTATTGCTTGGTGCCGCTGCTCAATTTGGCATATTTGCTACGCTATTTGGTGCAATCTCACTCAATGCCATTCCCGGTTTTGAATTTAGCCTCCAAGATGCTTCAGCTATCGCGATTATTGGTGGTGCTGACGGACCCACTGCAATATTTTTAGCCTCCAAGTTAGCGCCTGATTTATTAGGAGCGATTGCGGTCGCTGCCTATTCTTATATGGCCTTGGTGCCTATTATTCAGCCGCCAATCATGAAAGCCTTTACCAGCCCCGAAGAACGTAAATTGCCTATGACACAATTGCGTGTCGTCAGTAAAAAGGAAAAAATCATATTTCCTTTAGCTGTACTCGTGCTGACTTTGATATTTTTACCTGCAGCCACGCCTTTGGTAGGCATGTTTTGTTTTGGTAACTTATTAAAAGAATGTGGAGCGGTAGACCGCTTAAGTAATACCGCGCAAAACGAACTGATTAATATAGTTACTATCTTTCTTGGATTAGCCGTTGGCTCAAAACTCAGTGCCGATAAATTTTTGACGCTAGAGACCCTCGGAATTTTGGCGCTTGGTGCAGTCGCATTTTCAATTGGCACCGCTGCAGGCGTGCTAATGGCTAAGCTGATGAATAAATTCAGTAAAGATAATATCAATCCGCTGATTGGCGCCGCAGGCGTCTCGGCAGTGCCTATGGCTGCTCGCGTGGTCAATAAAGTAGGCTTAGAAGCTAACCCGCATAACTTTTTATTAATGCATGCGATGGGGCCGAATGTGGCTGGGGTGCTCGGCTCTGCGGTGGCTGCGGGGATTTTGCTCGCTCTAGTTGGTTAGTGCAATTCATATCTAAATAAAGCGTTTCAGTGAAACTGGAATAGTCTTTGCTTTATCTCGGTTTATTCATAGTCCTTAATTGAAAAACCGAGATACTTTTGCTTCGTTGTTTATCTATTTTCATCCTCATGTTTTCCGTGTGCGTTTTTGCGCAAGACGCTACTGTGGAAATTGAAA
>CAYQMI010000149.1:0-4167 GCA_964418575.1 uncultured Glaciecola sp. | reverse complement strand
TTTTTAGGCGCATCGCGCTATGAGTTTGGTGATATTACTCCTATTCAAGTGGGTAACTTAGGTACCTCAGCACGTTCGGTGGGTTTGAGAATACAAAATACCGATAGCTCTCAACGTTTAAATCGCCTGAGCACGTCGATTAATGGCGATGTTCAGGTAGGTTGGGATGTAGAGCTTTACCGTAACGATGTTTTGCTTGATCAGATATTTGATATAGAAAGCAACCGTTATGAATTTAACGATGTTGATTTACTCTTTGGTAGAAATGAATTTGAAATTGTTTTGTATGGTCCACAAGGGCAAATCATACGCGAAACCAAAACAGAAATTGTAGATGATGCAACCTTAAGTACCGATGCTTGGTCGTATCAAGCGTCTATTGTTAGGTTGAATGACTCTTTATTTAACAGCCTTGACGACAATGCTGACAATAGTATGGTTGCAGCGGTGGCACTTGGCACAAACATTGGTGACCACTCTTCTCTCGATTTAAGTTTTCAAACTGGCTTAGACAGCAGTGAGTATTTATATGCCGCTGTTGGATTTAATTCCCGCTTATTTAGCAATTTATTATTTGGTATCACCGCCGACTCTGATTTAAGCGACCTCGCGCGTTTGAGTACCTCTTTGAGAACCAGTGTAGCCGGACAATCGATTACCCTAGCCAATAGCTTAAATTACACCAAAGGCGAGGACGGCAATCCTGACACACAAATATTTTCAAGCAATGTAACCTTGGCGGGAAGCCTAGACTTTATTGGTTTGCCTTCAATTTCGTATTCAACGGATTTTGGTTACTCAGACAACGGTGACAATTCAACAACCTTTGCTGATAGCTCTATTCGCTGGTCTACACCCTTTGGTTCGCTTTTTTATAGTCTCAACTATGTCGATGAACCCGGGGTTATCCCTTTGATCACAGAGCCAGATGCACTCAACCCATTCCCTGTATTTGCTACAGACAGATTAACTGGCGGTTTTGGTTATCAGGGCAGTATAGGACCAGTTTTTACTCGGATTAACGCCAGTTACGATGCTACTGATTCCTATGAAATCGACGCCGTATCGGGCAGCTTTACCTGGAACCCAAGTAACAATTTAAAATCACGACTTTTGGTTACTCGTAATCTGATCACCGATTTGACTGATTACAACTTAAGCCTGACATGGCGACACAACCAGCTCAGCGTAGGCGGCGAAGCACGATACTCAGACCTCTCGGGCTATACCATTGGACTGAATACTCGCTTTAGCTTTGGCGGCTTGCCATACAACGATGCCATCTTTACCACTCGCGACGCGCTTAGCTCAAACGGTACTATTGCGGTTAGGGTGTTTGAAGATTTAAATGGCAATAACGCCTTTGACCAAGGTGAACCGCTCATACCAAACATTGAAGTGCAAAGCAGTACGAATCGCGCAAAAGAGCTAACCGGAGTAGATGGTATCGCACTCATTCAAAACTTAAGCGTTGCTCGCACAACCGATATACGTCTGGAAAACCAAAACTTAGATCAACCATTTTTAATGCCAGTGATTGAGGGCGTTTCAATTCAACCCCGCGATGGCTTTATTGACCGACTCGATTTCCCCATGGTGCAAGGCAGTGAAATTGAAGGAACGGTTTATCTGCCAGGTACGCAAAAACGAGCGGCCGCCTACGCGAAGTTAGTGCTTAAAGAAAATAACAGGATTGTGCGTGTTATTGAGCCTGAGTTTGATGGCTACTTCTTAATAACTGAAGTTCCTCCCGGTTTTTATACTATTGAGGTGGACAGTGCTTATGCCGCTGAGAATGAGTTTAAACCTAAATTGTCGGGCGTGATTGCTATTAAGAATAAGTCAGAGGTGCATGTGCTAGAGGATTTGACTATTACACAGCAACCTTTTGAAGATGGTTATATTGTTAATTTGGGTTTGTATAGCGATGGTTCTCTTGCTAGTGCGCAGGCCTTGTTGTTCAAAAAGAAAATGACTGCGCTTAGCCTGCCACCAACACTTGAAGTAATTAAACTCGCTGAAAACGGCGTTGAAAAATTCGTAGTTGCTGCTGCCGTGGTCAGGGATGCGCAACTTGGCAGAAAGTATTGTCAATACATGGCACAGCAGTCCATTGAGTGCTCTGTAATTGATTACAGAATTCGTATTCCAATCTAATGTTGAAGTGATTTAAGCGGCGGTGTTTAGCGTTGGTGCGCTTTTTGCTAAATCTTCATTAATTCAATGTTTAAAACGTAAAGTGACAAATTACTGTCATATTTTAATTTAATAAAGGCAATCGGAAATGTTAAGACCTTCAAAACTTGCATTGTCAATATGCGCAGTACTCGCCGCACTTACACTGTCGGCGTGCTCGAGTACTAGTGAATTGTTGTCTTTTGACTCTCCTGACCTTAAAGCAGAAGAAATTCGCGAAAACCAACGTATAGACGACCACCTTGAAGAGTGGGATACACTTAAACCAAGATTGGTCGAAATTGTAAAACTAGAATCTGAACTACGTTACTTGATTGAGCAAATAAGTGCCACTGAACTGAGTTCAGAGGTAAACATCAGCATGCGCGAGCCTGTGGATAATCGCTTTAGCGACCCTAATTTTTCTATGTCTGAAGAAATAGAAGCGGCCCTCGATATGTCGATTGAGCAAAAGGTAGACTTTGAAGAAAGCCCAGATGCAGAAGTTGTTGCGCAAATGGATATGGAGTCTGAGCAACAAATCATCGAGAACTTTGATAATGAAACACATCAAAATATCGCAAAAAAGTTTGAAGAGCAGCCTGATAGCGATACGGTCGCCAGCACACTTAAGTTAAATAACACAAAAGTCCCTGCGATTGTTCAAGAGTCTGCAGTAGAAATTGGCAGAGCGCAGCCGGTAGGTGCTTCGAACGCAAGCATTCCAGCTGTTATAGATAGCAAGTTCTCTAACGCCGGTTTTAGCGCTACCCCGCAATCGAGCAATCTCAAACAAGCTCCCTCTCAAGTATCAAATGCTACAAATCTAAAAACCGCGATGGTGGGTGCAAGCACAAATGCGTCATTTAACGATACTGAGGGCGTATCGGATAATAAATTTAAAGGCCAGGGATTTACAAGCAGTCAGGTATCTAAGGCTAATAACTTGAAGTTAGCGAGTTGCAGCGCGCCAAGCGCACCACAGTTGGGTGGAGCGGGAATTCATTTAGTGTCTTACTCAAGTTTTGATGCGGCAGCAAAAGGCTGGGAAAGTCTACAGTCGAAATTTCCTTCAGCACTTTGTGATAAAAGAGCAGCAATTAAAGAGGTGAGTGTAAAAGGCAAACAGTATTTTGCAGTGCGCGTTGGGCCTTATCAAAGTGCGGAGTCGGCTCAGCAGGCTTGTTCACCTTTTTTAAGAGGCAATCAATATTGTCAAAGGTCTACATTTGAGGGTGTGTTGACGCCATGACATGCATTAAAATCATAATGTTAAAAAGTGCGAAGTATATAGCCCTTATAACTCTCTTGTTTGGAGTCAGTGTTGCACACGCGCAAACCTTTACGCAAATATCACCCCTCGATTTTGGGCGTATCGCGGTTATTAGTAATAACACCCAAAGCACACTAACGGTTGATAGATTCGATAATGTCAGTGCATCCAATAACATCCGCATCATCATTCCAGGAAAAGCGGCAGTGCTTTTGGTATCGAACGCTGCGCCGCGCACCGGCATTTTTTTTACGGCAAGTGCTCGTACTAGCGAAATGAGCCCGGCAGGCTCGGCAGTGGAAACCTTTACCTTTGATTCGTTGAATTATGACAACTACCAAGTTACGGATGCCAACGGAGAGCTGGAATTTAAACTCGGTGCAACGATTAAAACCAGTGGTAATAACAATTTAATATTTTCAGAGGCGCCTTACAGCGCGCTGATTGATGTCACATTAAACTATTAAGAAAGTAGGAAACATTATGCGGTTTATTAAAGTAGCTATTTTTGTGTTGGTATATGCCTTAAGTGCGCAATTAGCTAGCGCAAATCTTCTCATCTCACCTCAACGACTGTTTTTTGAACCAAGAGAACGCGTAAAGGAAATGGTTTTATTAAATACCGGTAGTGAGGAGCTAACCTATCGTGTTGAATGGGTAGAGCTTAAACAAACCGCTACTGGCGGTTACGAGCCTATTGCAGAAAATGACAGAAACAG
>CAYQMI010000148.1:0-5912 GCA_964418575.1 uncultured Glaciecola sp. | reverse complement strand
CTACACTGCCGCTGAAGCGGTTTACATTGAGGCAGAAAAACGTTTTGATAATCCGCAAATCAATTCAGACCCAGGCTCGCTTATTTTAGAACAGCCCTTAGTCGAAATAAGACCGCGCTGGCAGCGCCTTGCAGAGCTTGGAATCAGCAACAGAGACTTCGGCTATTCTGTTGCTGCTATAAGCGACGGTGCTTATGTGGATGAGTTTATTTTAAACGACGATAAAATCGATATTTTTATGTTCAGCGGCGCAGGCAATCAGCAAAACATACAAGATTTAGCGTCTACCCCCATTGTTACGCCCCAAGGCAATGTACTTCCGTTAAACGCCCTAGCCGACCTAGTGCAAAGCAAAAATAGCGATTCGGTGCGCAGGGTAGATGGCAATCGTACCGTAACGGTATACATCATACCGCCTCGGGAAGTTGCGCTTGAAACTGCTGAAGCGATAGTGCGAAACGAACTTCTGCCCGCGCTTTGGCAACAGGGTGCTATTGCTCAAGGGATTAGCGTAAGTATAAGCGGGGCAGCAGACCAATTAGAGGCGACAAAGGAATCTTTATCCAGTAACTTCATCATTGCTATCGCGCTTTGCTACTTGCTGCTGGTAGCCATATTTACGCATTGGCGCTATCCCTTGTTTATTCTTGCTACCGTGCCGCTGGGAATGGCGGGTGGTTTATTAGGTTTAATCGCAGTAAATGGCGTAAATGCTGGCTTAGAGGCCCTCGGAGTTGGCGGCTCTTATCAACCCTTTGATATGATCACTATGCTTGGCTTTTTAATCCTGCTGGGCACAGTCGTCAACAATCCAATACTGATTGTTGACCAAACAAGAAGGCAGGTAGAGCTTGGCGAAAATATAAAAAATGCCGTGACCAAAGCGGTAAAAAAACGCCTTAAGCCAATACTCATGTCTACCGCGACTACCATCTTTGGCCTTGCGCCTTTAGTGCTAGTACCCGGCGAAGGCACCGAACTCTATCGCGGGGTTGGGGTAATAGTGCTTTGCGGAATATTTGTTTCAACCTTGCTCAGCCTTAGCTTTTTACCTGCTTTGCTGATGGCTTTATTAAATGACAAAACGCCCGTAAAAAACGATGACATAGAAACACTAGATAAACCGCTAGCAGCCAAATGATTCACAAATTGCTTGCTCAAATAAGGCATGGCCTGACTCTCCATGCTTTATTTCAGAAGCTGGTTTTGAAGGGCGCGTTAATCAGGAGTATTACATTTTGTTCGCTAAAAACTCATCAATCGGCATAGGGCGACAAAAATAGTAACCTTGAAAATTCTGATAGCCTAACTCCAACAAAATAGCTAGGTCTTGCTGGGTTTCAACTCCCTCCACCACCACTTTTGACTCAAGCGCCTGACACATTTTTAACAAGGATGAGAGTAAGTTATACGCTCGTTTATCATTGTGAATATCAGTTAAAAAGCTGCGGTCGATTTTTACAGTATCAAAATCAATTTGCCGCAAGTAGCTTAAAGAAGAGTAACCGGTACCAAAATCGTCCAGAGAAACAGAGAAGCCCGCCTTTTGGATATCTTTCAGGCGCCGCTCAGCAAGCGCCGGATTGTCTAAAAACACCGACTCGGTAACTTCAAGCTCAAGTAAATGATAAGGCGCTTTTTCCTCGTCGCAGATGCGCTTTATTTCATGTAAAAATGAAGCTTCCATCACTTGCATCGACGATACATTGACTGAAACCTCAACAGGCTTATTATTATCAATAAAGCGACGAATATAAGACGCGCCGGCTCGAATCGCTAAAAACCCAAGCTCATTAGCCATGCCATGCTGTTCAATCAAGGGAACAAACTCACTTGGCGAAACAGGACCAAGCGTTGGGCTAGTCCATCTCGCCAAAACTTCGGCTGCATTGAGCTGAGCATTGCGGTCGTATTTACCTTGAACGTAAAATTCAAAACTTCTTTTGCTCAAGGCAACCGCAAGTTGATTCACCAACTTTATTCGCTTAATGGCTTTTGCCGTGAGCGACGGGTGGTACTCAACCCACTGATTTTTGCCTTTTAATTTTGCTTCGTACATAGCAAGGTCGGCGTTACGCACAATGGTATCTACATCATTCCCATGCTCTGGGTACATTGAAATACCAATAGACGCTGTAATTTTAAATCCGTGTTTTTTAACATCAAGCTCGCTGGTTCTAAATCCATTTAAAATTGCCTGCGCTTGATGCTGCCACTGACTATTGCTTTGAAAATTGCAAACCGCGACAAATTCATCGCCTCCCCAGCGAGCAAGAGTGGTATTTTCTAACGTGGAGTGTTTTAGCACTTCACTTATATTTTGCAATAAACGGTCACCAGCTTCATGACCCATGGCGTCATTTACGTCTTTAAAACCGTCTAAATCTATAAAAAACATGGCAAAAGAGCGATTTGGCTCATCTGCAATTTTTTGCGCTACTTCCGACTGAAGGGCATTTCTGTTTAATAAATTAGTCAGAGAGTCGTAGTGAGCAAGCCTGTGTAGCTGATTCTGCGTGAGCTTACGCTCAGTTAAATCCTTACAAATACAAACAATGTAGGGCTTACCGCGCTCAGCAAAAGAGAACTCATTAAGCGTGACTTCAACCGGAATGCTTGTGTCATCAAAGTTTAAGCTCGCCTCATGATATTCAGGAGTTTTGCTTAGTAAATCAGCAAATTGAGAGTCTTCTAAATTTATTAGCTTATGCAAAGGCCAGTGCTGAAAAGCGTTTTTATTGGCGTTGAGTTTGCGCAGCAGCGCGTCATTCACCTCAATAATATCGAAATGCGCTGAGAGTATTATCATCGGTTCGCGCGCACGAGAAAATACATACGACATCAGCTTATAAGATTCTTCGGTTTGCACGCTTGTATCAATATCGAGTATTGTGCCCACCGCGCGCGAAGACTTGCCTTCCCGATCAAACTCGATGGCGCGACCCCTTATTCGCTGCCATCGATAGTTACCGCTTTTATCCCTAACTTGAATTGCTCGGTCGATGGCGCTAAAACTACCTTGTTTTATTGCATCAAATTCTATATCTAAATAGGGTAAATCATCTTTGTGCACCCGCTCACGAAATTCACTCAGCGTAATGCGCGACTCACACAATTCTTTGGTGTCGTTTTTAACAAAGCGGTAATAGCAAGAATCGCTGTTTGCATGCAAATCCCAAATAGACTCCCCAGACGCCCACATTGCCATATCCAGCAAATCTCTGGCCGACTTGGTGCTCTGGTGCGCTAGGTAAACTTCTCGGGTTTTCTCTACAAGGAGCTTTTCGGCTTCCTTTCTTGCTTTACGCTCGCGATCAGCACGTCTCTCAAATACCGATAGCTCGGAACTTGGCTGTTGATTACCAGACATACTCGCTCGCTTAACTAAGCTTGCTTACTTTGATCAGAACATCGTAGTCTTCATCGGGTTTTTCAATTAACTCAACGCTAATTGGCTCTTTAAATAGCTCACTGGCGGTTGTTAAAAGACCTACGGCAAGGTGCTCTAGCCTGCGCTCTGAAGAATATAATAGCTCTATAGATTTATCGGTTTTTTGTCCGATATTAAAGTGCGGTAAACGCGCGTTTTCATACAACTGCCTGACGCGGACGTGAATCTCCTGGTCGAGCTTTTCCAGCATTTCAAACAAAGAGCTATAGTCTTGTAAAATATGCGGATGCCCTTTTGCAATATCGTGCATCAAATATGCGCCAAAGGCGGTCAGCAAATCAGGTAAGGGAATGTCTTTTTTTTCAGAAACGATAGTTGCCATCTTAGCAAGGTCGTGAAAGTCGTAATATCCCACCGCTGTGTAAGCGCCTTGATTGTCGAGATTGGCCTCCTGCAGCACTTCATCTGCAAAGTCATAGGAAAACTTTTCTTCCATCATTTCTATAAGGCTTGTAAATACGAGTCCGAGCATAATGCACCTAAATGTGTGGGTATGGTTTGTTGATTATGAGCTTGATTAGCTAAGGCATTGCCGATTTTGAGCGACCATCCTTGTTATCGCCATATCATTCCATGAACTTTAACAAATAACTGCGATTGATTCTGCCGTGCATCTAATTAACAGCTAATGTACACCGTAAAGCCAAAATGAGAAAGATTATCCACTTCAAAATTCAGCTAGCAACGCGTATACCTTTGTTGCACACTTAAGGCATCGTTTATTACTTCGGACGCAAGCATGGCTCGTTTTTCATACTTTTTTGGATGTGTAATTTGTTTATTCGTTTTTGGGTGCACGCCTAACACAAACCCGCAAAACACCAAAGCGTCACACAGCGATACACCGCCAATTGTTGGCTCACCTACTCAACAAGCGGTTGCTATGCCCGATGAGTTTTCAGCCAAAGTGGCAATGGACGTGCTCAATAAAGGCGGCAACGCTGTTGACGCTGCCATTGCTGCGCAGTTCAGCCTAGCCGTTACCCTGCCTGAAGCCGGCAACATTGGCGGCGGCGGTTTTATGGTCATTCATTTTGATAAAGACAACACCTTTATAGACTACCGAGAAACCGCGCCAATGGCAGCTCATCGAGATATGTATTTAGATGAAGATGGCAATGTTAAGCGCATGGAGTCTCTGTTTGGCGCGCTAGCTTCTGGCATACCTGGCAGTGTTTCAGGCATGTGGGAAGCGCATAAAAAATACGGCAGCTTGCCATGGGCTGAGCTAGTAAGCCCTGCTGTAGCTCTGGCTAAGGACGGTTTTGTTGTACCTGAGAAGCTTGCCAACAATGTTAAACGATACATAGAGCGCATAGAAGCACGAGATTTAACGCTTAATTTTGCCGACTATTTTGCCGAAGTTGAAGCTGGCAAAGTGTTTAAACAAGCCGAACTTGCAGAAACTCTTACCCGCATTCAAGACCAAGGCCTCGCGGGTTTTTACGAGGGAAAAACCGCCGAGCTAATTGCGGATTTTATGCAAAAGCACCAAGGTCTCATTACACAAGAAGATTTGGCAGGATACCAAGCGCAGTGGCGTGAACCGATTATTTCTAACTGGCGTGAATACGAAGTAGTAAGTGCAGCACCGCCAAGCTCAGGTGGTATTGCCGTATCGCAGTGGCTTAGAATGTACGACATCATCAAAGCACGAGAAAACACCGAGTTTACTCACAACAGTACGCAGTACATTCATGTGCTGGCTGAAATTGGCAAGCGGGTATTTGCTGACCGTGCGGAATACCTAGGCGATCCTGATTTTTTTGAAGTGCCCAAAAGTGAATTATTAGCCCAAGAATATTTAAATGAGCGCTCTGCAGACATTAGCTTAAGCAGCATTAGCAACACACAAAGTATTAAACCAGGCTTGCCTGAAAGCGAGCAGACCACCCACTTCTCTATTGTAGATAAATTTGGCAACGCGGTATCAAACACTACCACCATCAACCTTGGCTTTGGCAGCGGTATGGTTGTAGAGGGCGCAGGTTTTTTGTTAAATGACGAAATGGACGATTTTAGTGCCAAAGCCGGCGTACCCAATTACTTTGGCGCAATTGGCGGTGTTGCAAACGAAATTCAACCCAACAAACGCATGCTAAGCTCCATGACACCCACCATTGTGCTTAAAAATAACCAGTTAAAAATGGTAACCGGCTCACCGGGCGGCACAACCATACTGTCGTCGGTTTATTTAAGCATTTTGAACGCAATTGAATTTAATTTGCCCATCCAAGACGTAACCGACGCTCCTCGCTTCCACCATCAACTTCTGCCAGAAGACGAAATTCGCTATCACGAAGGCCTCGATGCTAGCGTGATAACAGAATTAGAAACGATGGGCTACACCACGCGCACTAGTCGCTTTGGTGATTTACACGTTATTGTTAAAAGAAATGGCGTGCTGGAGGCGGCTTCTGAGAGTAATGGAAGAGGGAAAGCCATGGTAGAAGATCTTTAG
>CAYQMI010000147.1:0-5937 GCA_964418575.1 uncultured Glaciecola sp. | reverse complement strand
TAACGCGATAAAGACCACATTGATAATCATCAATATTGTTTTCATAATCCACCTCAAATATATAGGATATCCACAGCCCTGATATTTATATTATTAATCTACTCACTTCTCAGATTTTAAAGTAAAGCTTAACAGCATGCCTAAACATAAGGCTGACAACATCAATATCAAACTCAAATCTCTTGAGTATGCGTTTATACCAGCATAGCAAACGCCAAAAATGAGAATAAATGCTCCAACCAGAGTATTCGAAGTAGCGATAAATTCTGTTCGATGCTGCTCATCAGCAATATCTACACCATAGATTTTACGCCCGGTTCGTACTCCTTGATGCCCTATTCCTAAGGTAAAAAACAAGCCCACAACAAACCAAGCATTGTCGCGTATATCAGGATATATATTGGGTACAAAGAGTAAGGTGAATGTAGCAGCAATGGCCACCGCACTGCCTATTCTCATGCAGGCTAATGCACTTTTATCTGAGAGCCAGCCCCATACGTAGGCTGATAGAAAATTAGCGACACTCTGCGCGATAATTAAATAGGCCAGAATATTGAGCATGTTACCTTGATAGGTCAGCACAAACAAGGGAGCTAATAGCGCCGTGTGTGCAAACAGCGAACGCACTACCACAAACTTTGCTAAAGCTTTATCAAAATACAAACCTTTGGTAACTTCTCGCTGCTCGGTATCTACACAAGTAACGAGTGGCCTCATCAGCCACATGCACACTAGCTTGCTGGTAAGCGCTATGCTAGCTATGATAATTAGCTTATCGCTACCAATTTGTTTTGAGCCGACTAAAGCAATTACAGCAACAACTATACTGATTAGGCTTGAAACCGTGGAGGCACTGCCTAAAAGCTTTCCGCGACTTCCTTTCTCAACATGCTGACCTTGAATATCTTTGGTTGTGAGCGAAGATAACGCGCGCGAAAGGCTCATCAATACGAGAGAGCCCAAAACAGCATATCCGGCTGCCTGTCCCTCTAAGGTAAGACCAAGCCCTATCATTAAGCAGCCTGAAACAAACTGCAGAAACATACTTAAATGCCATGCTAAGTCTCGGCGAGGAAACTTCCGCAGAATGTAAGCAAAGCCCATCTGTGGCAGCAGTGCACCAGACTCTCGGATAGGCACTAATAGCTGCGCCATCCATCCAGGGGCTCCAGCACTGGTCAATAAGGTTGGCAAGGTGGTTTTTGCTGACAGCAGCAGGTCGCTTAGCTTGTTTCCTACTAAAATTAGTCCTATACGCGTTGTTTTTTTCATAGATACTTTTTAATGTAGTTATTTTTAGAAGTGGTCATATCAAAGCGCTTCATTTCGCGATAAGATCTTAATTATTACAATGATTTACCTTACACTATTTTAACCGCAAAGTGCCTTAAAAGGATCGACATGATTGCATTTTCAGAATATGTGGCTGATCCAACCATCGGGAAAGGCGTCATCAGTATCGCCCTAATCATCGGGGTTGCTCTGATTAAATCCCTGCTCGGCCGCAGCATTATCAAGCGTAGTAAAAAGAAGAAAACGGGTTATCGCTCTAAAGTAAACACCATGCGAAACACCCTAAACATTAGTTTGGTGTTTATACTCATTGTGCTTTGGGCAAGCGAAATTCAAGCCTTTACCTTTTCAATCGCTGCCTTCATGGTCGCAATTGTGTTTGCTACAAAAGAATATTTACAATGTTATTTGGGTTATTTTTACTACGTTAGTGCCCGCCCATTTAGAATCGGTGACTGGATACAAATAAACGAAGGTGTAGGCGAAGTAATTGCTGCCGATTGGACGAAAATTACGCTTTTAGAAGTTGACCAGCATTCCAATAGCTACACAGGCAAACATCTGTTCATTCCTAATCATCAAATTTTATTAAAACCAGTGCGCAATTTAAATTTTTTGCGCCGCTACACATTAAGCTCATTCAAAATAACATGCGAGCCTACCATTGATGTGTTTCCGGTTGTTGAAGAACTAAAAACACATGCACTGGAGTTTTGTAAAGAATTTATTGACGTTGCTGAGCGTTATAAAGGCGTCATTGAGAAGCGTCTCGATGTAGAGTTTATCCCCATTGAGCCTCATTTCTCTGTAAGCACAAATCAATACGCTAAGATATGTATTGATGTTGATATTTTTTGCCCGATAGAAGAAAGCATTCCTTTGCGACAAAAAATCACGCAACAGTTTTTCAAACTTTGGCACGAAAAAGTCGGTCAAACTCCTTCGATTGAACGCCGGAGAGTGACAAACCGAGACAATATTTAAGACCTCACAGCAGCCGGAATAAATTATTATCTTGCTCCGCGCCTCAAATACATGAGCCTCCCTTCAGATAACAGAGTGCTGATGAGAAACACGGTAAGCAAAGAAGTCATTTGAGCAGGCGAACTGCTAAATTTCAATAATATTGAGAGGATAGAAGCACGATTTTTTTCCTGTGAAATACTTACGTTTTGTAAAGAAGGACTTGCCCTTAGTCATTGAAACAGGAGAGCTTAGGTCACCTTGTGCATTTCAGTCACCAATTTCTACGGTGATACCTGCCACAGGTCCTCTTTCTCAACCCGTGGAAGATTATCAGAGAGTTACTGTTCAAAAGAGGCTGTGATTAGGCAGTAAACACCTTGTTTTATATCAGCCCAATTTTGCTCTCATTGTCAAGACACTTGGCATCGATTGTGGGTTTTAAGTAAGTCTGTCTTCACTGCCCCATTCGCAATAGGTATACTTGCACCTTTAAATCGTATTGATAATACTTATCATTTGCAATACAATTAATAGCATCATTTCTTAATTTATAAGTTTTCCTTAAGATCATCATGCAAAAAAATCATTTGAAGCAGATTGTTTATGTCCTTTCAGTGGCATCGCTCACCTACCCTGTTACTTCTTTGGCCAACGAGTCCGACTCGTCTGACTCAAATGTGGAGAGAATTACCGTTCACGGGGCAATGTTGCGCGATGAAGGCGCATTGGAAATCACGAAAGAAGATTTAGAACAAACCATGGCCACAACTGCTGATGAAATATTTAGAAACGTAGCAAATTTAGAGGCAATCCAAGGGCCTGGCAGACAATTTTACGATTTAAATTTGCGCGGCAGTGAGGGCGCTGGAAGTGTGGTTGTTTCTGTTGACGGTGCTGAAAAAAACTTAGTGACGACGAAACACGGCACGTCATTTAATCCGGTGTTTTTAGTGCCTGAATTTTTAAAAGTTGTCACAGTCATTCGCGGTCCTGTTTCAAACTCCTTTGGCACAGGCTCAACGGGAGGCCGCATACAATTTGAAACAATCGACCCCTTTGACTATGTCGATTCTGTTGAGCGCATAGGGGGCGAGCTAAGATTAAATGCGGAAAATAATGGTGACGGGCGCCTAGCTAGCGGCGTGTTCGCTGCTTCCATCAGTGATGATGCCGCCGTTCTAGGTGCGGTGTCGAGACGAAAATATGACGACTATGAAGATGGTAATGGTCAGGAAGTACTCAACAGCGGTAGCGAAAGCACAAATTACCTCACAAAATTACAGTGGGATTTAAGCGCCGATTTAAGTGTTGAAGCCACTCACGCCCAATCTAATATCGATTACATTGGTTCAAATGTATTTGGGCGCAATAATAATCGACAAGACGCTGATTTTAGCAACGATGTGAGCGACAAAAGTACATCACTGCAAATAGATTACAGCGGACAAGACGGTTTTGAGTGGATGAGCGACCTATTTTTCTCTAGCACCGATCATGTCGAAACCTTAATTGCGAATCGCAGAGGTTCAGACAGCGCTATCGGAACGCAAGAAATTCGGGAAGTTGATACTTATGGTATTCAGACCGTCATATCTCAGCAAACGCGTCTTTTAAATTTTCCTGCAACGCTATCTTTTGGCTTTAGTGGCTCGTTCAACGATTTAGATTTCGGAGGCGCAGACGAGGACATTGGGGGTTCGCGCGATAATTATGGCGTTTTTGCGCAAGCTAGTATTGAGCTCACTGAAAAGTGGCAGCTAATTCCTGGGCTGCGTTATGAGCGATTTGACTTGCAAACCGATGATGACCTCGCATCTGACGGCAACGAATGGACACCTAAACTCACCCTCAACTATCACGTAGTTGATGGCGTGACACTATTTTCTACTTTGGCTAGAGGAATTCGCGCACCATCATTGAATGATTTAGTAATTGGTAGCACTGAAGAGCGCGTTAGAGGTAATAATACAACCATCACCACTCAGCTCCCGTCAGATAATTTGGAACATGAAATTGCAGACACTATCGACCTCGGCATACGAATAAACCACTCATGGGGAAACAGACAATCCATTCGCGGCTCATTCACTTACTTTGACAATAATATCAGCAATCGAATCGAGTCGGTTGTATTGTCAAGAGAGGTGCAAGGCAACACTACATTTATTGAATCGCAAATACAAAACGTAGGCGAGGCCTCTATTTATGGCATAGAGCTTAACGCAGAATATCGTTTTGGTGGGTTTTTAATCGGTGCAACTTATGCTGATACAGAAGGTAAACGAGAAGACACCGGCGAAGAGCTTAACTCTGTGCGCCCTGAATCAGGCACACTTTATATTGGCTGGTCTGGTCTAGATGACCGCTTAGTATTGCAAGCTGAAGTAGAATCATTTGGTGGCAAAACAGAGCTAGGCGATGGCGGTGTAATTGGTGACAGCACTGAATCAGCTACCCTTGGCAACCTTTTTGTTGGCTATGCTATTACTGACAATTTGGTACTCAAGGGCAGAATTAATAATGTCACAGACGAGTTTTATCGTCGCTTTGATCAAATTGATAATGGTATTGGCCGTAACTTCAGAGTCGAAGCGCTTTATCGCTTTTAATTTTTGCTAAATACGTATTTTTCAGGGCAATTTTAATGTCAACAAAATCTATTTTAAAAACCCTCCATAATTGGATTGGTATAGTAATTATGGTCCCTTTATTTTTGGTGTGCTTAACTGGCACCATTTTAGGGGTTCAAGATATCTTGCAGCGGGCTGACAATAAAAATCAAAGCTACGTCGCGATGTCACCATCCGAAAAGTCTTACATGTATGCCCAGCTTTTGGAAAAAGATAATGCCTTTACACGTTTTAGGACGCCCTCAGAAGACCGGCCCTACGCCTCTGCTTTTAGTCGAGGTCACACTAAATTCTATGACAGTGAACTAAACTTAATTGATGAGCGCGTGCGTGGCGATCATCCTATCATGAACGGTATATTCTTTTTTCACCGCCACTTTTTGATTGGGCAAGCCGGTTTCATCATTAATGGTATCGTATCGTTCATTAGCGTTGTCCTGATTATTTTAGGCTGTTATTTATGGTTTGCGCACTATCGCAAGTTGCCATTTAAAAATGCAGTTCCTAAGAATTGGAAAGCAAACAGCCTGTTTAAGAGTCATATTTTAATCGGTGTTATTGTCGCTATTCCACTCGCCATTCTGTCTTATACAGGCTTTCATTTAGCAATTGGTGCAGATTGGTTTGAACGAAATGACAACACGATGATGCAAACATTTGAACTGAGCGCTAACGATATTGAGGCGCAGCTAAATGAAGCGCAAGCGCTTTGGTCTGAAAAAGAGTTGGTGTCGGTCGTGAGAATTGTTGAACGTGTGAAAAACCGACAAGATTCAAGCAATCAGCGGCGCCAAGGTGAAAGCCAAGGCAATACCAAGCGTCGCCCAAAGATGCAAATGACGGGTATGGAATTACGTTTCTCAGATAGCACAACCCTATCGCCACAAGGCGCAGACTCAATGCAAATTAATCTTCAAAGCGGTGAAGTATTGCATGTAAGCGAATTCGCTCACCTGCCTGTTTCTGAAAAGCTAAAAGCGCTTGTCCGCCCCTTACACGATGGATTAAATTTGCCAACGTTGTATGTATATTTTATTACCCTTATTTC
>CAYQMI010000146.1:0-5938 GCA_964418575.1 uncultured Glaciecola sp. | reverse complement strand
AGTTGGCTGAGTTAATCGATAATCTTAGTGAGTTCCACCATGAAATTAACTCAGCACTCGACATAATTTTTCAGGGTTTTAAGAACGCGTCCAAGCAAACTTCTGAAAAGGCTCGTCTACTGGCGTTTCTGCCAAATGATTAACGTAGTTGCTCATCACCTTTTGCGACAGAATTAACACAATATCCAATATATGCTGATTGCTATAGCCTGCGTCAAAGAAGCTTTGTTTTTGCGATGCTGACAAATGACCGCGCTCGCGCAAAATCTCCAAAGTGGTGTCACGAAGCACATTTAACTTATCATCACTAAATGGCGTTTCGTTTCGCACGTTTTCAATTACGTCTTCGCTCACTTTCATTGAATGGGCAATGCCGGTGTGCGCGGGTACGCAGTAGTGGCAGGCATGCTCTACGTTTATTGATTGCCACACTACGGTAAGCTCGTCTGCATCGAAGGCAGTTTTTGTGGCTAGGTTGTGCAGTACTTGATAACCTTCAAGTAGCTGTGGAGATTCAGCCATTACTGCATGTAAATTGGGGATCATGCCAAATGCTGATTCAGATTTTTCTAACAACGCTTTTGCTTTTTCGGGGGCGCTATCTTTTGTATGCAGAGTAAAGTCGTTCATGTTATCTCCTAAAATTAATGGGTGTTCCTAAGCTTAAGTATTAAAGCTTAGTAATATCAATAAATGCCAAGAAGTGTATGCACTCAGCATTTCATTTGTTCTTAGTAAGACAGAAGATAGTTTAGGAATCGTTCATGCAGCTTAAGTCTAGCTTAGTCGATAAGAGCATAAACTATAAGACAGCTCACGTTTTACTGTCACTTAGTTGGTAAAACGGTATGATAAATTGTGGCTGTCGTGTTGCTGTCGTGTGTTTTTCGTCACCGACAATAGCAACTTTTAGTTAGGGTTGAAGACTCAAACACAAGTGATGTATTAAGGTTTTATTCATGATTATTAAAAAACTACGTGAGCAGAAAAATTGGTCTCAAGAGCAACTTGCTACAATGAGTGGCTTGAGCACGCGCACTATTCAGCGCATGGAGTCTGGTAATAAAGCGAGCATGGAGTCATTAAAATCGGTTGCTTCGGTGTTTGAAATTAATATTGAAACCCTTACTAAGGAGATAACCGTGATAGATAAAGAATCCGCCGCATGGAAAGAGCAACCAATGTGGTTTAGATATCAGTTTTTGTGCACTAAAACTAAGACTCAAGCGTTAATTGGTGAGTATGGCTTAATTTTGCTGGGGCTATTTTTTGCCCTTTATTTTGCTCCGCATGTTGCTTGGGTAGCCTTTCTGGGTGCCTATCTTATTAGCAAGTTAAACCATAAGATGGATTTGAAAAAGCTATGGTAGTAAACAATAGAGGCTAGTTAGTTTATAAACCATACCTAAAAAAACGGCTCTTTATTTCAGAGCCGTTTTGTTTTTAAACCTACAAACGGTTGCATCGGTTTCTTCTTCGCTTTACATTTTACCTATACCCCTGCGATTCTAAGCGTGACCAAAGGAAGAAAATGATCAGTCAAAACTGTGCCAAACATGTAAAAAGTACCGTAAAGCTTGCAGTTACACTTGCCACTATGCACATGCTAATAGGTTGCTCATCTACCGACGAACCACGTGATGGCATTGTAGACAGTAATACAATGCTGATTATCGAAAAGGTGAACGAAATCGCGCCTCAAGCGATAAAGGGTGAGTTCGTATTGGTCATTAAAAATACGGCATCTTGTGGGCCACAGGGCAATGTTTGTTTGAATACCGAATACGACTATCGCGACCAGCGCACGGTAACGGTAATGATCCCCAGAGGCTTTGTAAGAGCCTTAACTCAAATGCACGGAGAGCACCCAGAAAAGTACTTTTTGGCAAAACGCATTGAAATACGCGGCTCGGCTAAACGCGAAAAAATTGTGTTTATGAACCAAGACGGTACGCCAAGCGACAAATATTATTATCAAACGCACATTATTCCAGAGCGACCAGAGACGATTCGGGTGATCCCAACCGTTTAATGCCTCAGTTTAAAATAGTCCGATTAGAAACGAACCGTGAAATTATACTTTTTCGCTACTTTCTAAAAGCCTGCACCAATCTCCAGGGAGCGCTTGCGAAAAATCTTGCAGAGGAGCGTAGGGTCTAGGCGTAAAAAGAGGGTCGCAACCACTCCGAAGTATACGAATATCGCCGCTTAGTTTACGACGCACGTGCTCAAGAAAGGCAGTTTTGCCAATTCCAGCTTCTCCGCTGATAAGCACCACCTTTCCCGACTGCGCTAAGTGTTCAGCACTATCATAAAAGTCTTGAAGTGCTGAGTCTCTTTCCAACAGCACAATATGCATCCTTTCCTATAACGAATCAAAAGTTCAGACTTAAACTTCCATATGCTTCGACACTGGCAAGTTTCTAATGCGCTCTCCCGAAGCATGGAAGATAGCATTGGCTAGACTCGCTGCGACTGGCGGCGTTCCGGGCTCGCCTACTCCGCCAGGAGGGGCGTCGCTGGCCACTATGTAACTTTCAATTTTGGGCGACTGACTCATGCGCAGTATTGGATAATCGTTGTAGTTCGATTGCACTACCGCGCCATCTTTAATGCTTATTTCGCCCATTAACGCTAATGACAAGCCAAATATCATTGAGCCTTCTTGCTGAGAGCGCACTCTATCTGGATTTACAATGGTGCCTGCGTCTATGGTCGAGTGCATTTCAAGCACTTGCACTTTGTTGCCCGTCACTCTTACTTTGGTTGCTACTGCTACATAGCTGGCAAAGCTTCGCTGCACGCTTAAACCCCAACCTTCGCCTTTTGCAGTGTTTTGGTTAGCGCCTGATTTTGCGACAACATCATTAAGCACATGCTTAAGGCGTTTGGTGTCGATGGGGAATTTATCGAGGCTTTCGCCGTAATTACCGTATTCAAATCCCTGTTCTTTTGGGTTAACTAAGCGGTCAGGACCAATCAATTGCAACCACATTTTATGGGGAGTCGTGTTAGTAGCCACTGCCAGCTCATCTACAAACGAGCCTTGAGCAAAGGCATGGTGAATGTTGCTTACAGAGCGCACCCAACCAATGCGAATATGAGCAGGGGCTTTATGCGACTCACAGCTTAAATTTGCTAGATCAAAAGGCATGTCGCCAAACCCTAAAGACATCTCGCCCACGGTTGGCGCATCTTCTGTGCCGTTAAAGGTAAAGCTAATACTCGGAAAGGCCGTGCGCTGCACCCAGCCATCTACTTCATTGTCTTGGTTTATACCTGCAACAAAGTGTTGGGTGCTTATAGCATGATAATAGCCCTGACGAATATCATCTTCACGGCTCCACACCACTTTTACCGGTTTACCGGCTTGTTTTGCCAATAGCGCCGCTTCTACTGAAAAGTCAGGTTTGGATTTACGTCCAAATCCGCCGCCAAGCAAGGTCACATGCACGGTAACTTGGTCTTTTTCTAAGCCCAGCGCCTGCGCGACGTTTTGTTGTGTGCTCTGAGGGGTTTGGGTGCAGGCCCAAATTTCGCAGCTGTTTTCAGTCACCACAGCAGTGGCTGCTGGCGGCTCCATTGCGGCATGCACTAAGTAGGGCATGGTGTAACTTGCTTCTACAGTTTTGCTGGCTTGCTCAATAGCTTGGTAAGCGTCGCCTGCTGTTCTTACCGCTTTGCCTTTTGTGACAATGCGCTTGGCAAGCTCCTCCTGGTATTGCTCTGAATTATGGCTTTGGTGGGGGCTCTCTCCCCATTTTATGTCCAGTGCCTTTCTTCCTTGCATTGCAGCCCACGTGTTAGTGGCAAATATAGCCACACCATTTAGCGGGCTAAAACCGATAGGAGAGGGTTGTTCAGGCATTTTATACACATCTACCACGCCGCTGACGGCCATTGCCGCGTCTTTGTCGAAGCTTTTAACTGATGAGCCAAATACTGGACTGCGTTCAATGCTGACATAGAGCATACCATCGAGCTGAATATCTTGCCCGAAGGTGGTGTTGCCGGTGACAACATCGGGCAAATCAATGCTGCGAATAGCTTTGCCAATATAGTTAAAGTCTTTTTTGGCCTTGTAGCGCAAAGTCTCAAGTTCAGGAGGAGTTAATTGAGCTGCGGCTGCAGAAAGCTCGCCAAAAGAGGCTTTTTTATCTGAGTTTTTAAGCCACACGTGGCTGTCTTTTGCATACACTTCACTAGGCGTTACGCCCCATTGATTAGCCGCAGCTTGTTCAAGCATAGTTCTGGCAGAAGCGCCCATTTGTCGCATTGTATCGTAAAAATTACGAATGGATCGCGAGCCGTCGGTGTTCTGACTACCGTAGGCTTCATTAGCTAGGCCTTGCACTACGTGTACGTCATCCCAAGCTGCGCAAAGCTCATCGGCAACAATTTGCGGAATACTGGTACGAATGCCTTGGCCCATTTCACTGCGATGACACACAATGTTGATGGTGTTGTTTGGCTCTATACTCACAAACAAATTAAGCGTGTTATCAGCAGCACTTGCCGCACTTTGAGCATTTGCCCGCGCGCCAAAAGGCAATGCGGCAGCGAGTACCAAACCGCCTGCAGCTAAGCCGGTTAATTTCAAAAAATCACGTCGGTTAACGTTACGTAAACTACCATTACCTAGTAACGAAGCCTGCGGACTCCTTTGATTTTTGCGCTGTGCACTAGCTACGCCATTTTCAACAAAAAGGGCTGGGCAATGTTCCCGAGGGTCAATATTTTGCGCTTTTTCTGTATTCGATGCATCGCTCATACTTGCTCTCCTACATTTTTAGCTAGGTCAAAATCAAACTGTGCGGCTTGTTTACTGGCAGCATCTTTTATGGCGGCTTTAATGCGCGGGTAGGTTCCGCAGCGGCAAATATTACCTTGCATGGCAGTATCAATGGCGTCGTCGTCTGGATTAGGGTTGTTTGATAAAAGCGCTACCGCACTCATAATTTGCCCCGACTGACAATAACCGCATTGTGGTACATCATGCTCTAGCCATGCTTGCTGCACAGGATGACTTGCATCTTGGGATAAGCCTTCAATTGTTGTGATATTCTTATTTGCTATTGAAGAAAGCGGCATCACGCAAGAGCGAATAGGTTCGCCGTCAAGATGAACGGTACAGGCACCGCACTGGGCAATGCCGCATCCAAACTTAGTGCCGGTCATGCCTAACATATCGCGTAAAGCCCAAAGCAAGGGCATGTTTGGGTCGGCGTCTACTTCCACGGCTTTATTGTTGAGGGTAAAACGAATCATGCGATTATCCTTTTTATGACGGTTGCTATTTAGCGCCTTGCAAAAAGCGATGTAAATCAGCTTGTGTATCAATATCTACCGATGCCTCAGGCATGTCAACGCCTATTATGGAACTGGGGTGGGCGCTTTGCAAATGCCTCAATAAATCACGTGCTCCTTTGTCACCCTCAAGCTTTAATAATTGAGCGAAGTACTTTTTAGGGAAAATACACGGTACGCCTAAAGCGGGAGATGCATCTTTAAGGTTGTTTCCTGGCTGATTCGATTTGTTCGCGCCGTAGCGCGCTGCAATTACGCAGTCGGGATGTGCCTTAGCTTGCGCTATCATGGCGGTAAAGTGGGAGGGTTTTAGCGCCGCTTGATCCGCAAGGGCAATGCATAGGTGTGATAGCCCTTCTGGTATTTGTTTGACGGCGCAGGCAATGCTGTGCCCTAAACCTAAATGCCAGTCTTTAGCCAATATACAATTAGTATTTTTAGGTAAGTATGTTTGAACAAGCTCAGCGTTTGCGCCTAATACTACGCTTACCTGATTAAAGCCAGCACGCATATGCTTAAAATACGCTTGTGTTAAAAGGCTCTCGTTTGATTTAGGGCTATCGTTTGTTACTTCGTTTAATCTTTGCGATGGCGATAACGATGCGATTTGCTTAATGCCTTTAAATCGAGT
>CAYQMI010000145.1:0-6033 GCA_964418575.1 uncultured Glaciecola sp. | reverse complement strand
ACCGACTGTCTTCTTAATGAGTTCTCGTTGAAGCGAGCGCGCATTCTACAGACATGGGGTGTGAGGTCAAGACTATTTAAAGAAAAAGTTTTTGTTTGCTTAAAAATAGTACGAATATAAACACATTGCTTAAAACGGACCTAATAAGGGAGCTTCTCGCTCACTTATTAGGGAGTGGCAGGCGGGTAATACCTTGGTTGTCGATATTAAAAGATAACAACAAGAAAAGATAAAAGCTGCGCAGCGCTATATTACCCAGTAACAGATTACCCTGTAACAGCAAAACGATTACCTATTAATAAAAAACAAATAGTGAATAACGGCACAAAATATAAGGATGGCTCGTCAACATTCATTACCCCATCTTCAATCACTAATATTGAATCTGTTTGAAGGCTAGAAGCAACATCAATTACATCTACTATAAAGTCGCCCGTTGTTAGATCCTCAACGATGAAGTCGAAAATATCAAAGTCAGCATCGTATTCAAGCGTGATAAGCAAGTCGTTAGAAGTAAACTCTGTCACAAAAGAAAATATGCCGTTGCTTAACACTTCGTCAAAATAAACTTCAAAGGTACCGAAGTCAGCTACGTCTGATATTTCAATGTCTATTCCTAACGCTTCGCTTTGGAAAGTAAATAACTCTTTAGGAGCAACTAAATCAGTTGAAACAAAAAATCCTTGAGGATCATACGATGCATTCTGGTCCGACAATGAAAAACTGAATGTGGAATCGTCATAAGAAAAGGAATGCGTGAGAATACTGGCGGTACTTGTAAAGGACGCAATGAGCATCCCGAGGACTATTACTAACTTTTGAAGATTACTTATATTCATTCCATTGCCCTAACTTGTCTGTTGTTACATTGCATTAACAAATTAGGGCAAATGGAAGGTTGGATATATTATTATCTTTCGTTTAATAGTTATGGTTTTTTTACTATTTATTGTAAATAAAATCGACAGTACTAAAAAACTTAACCAATGTCTGTTGCTCTAGTTCTTTTTAGTGTCGTCTGTTTGTTTAGAAGTTTTTATGCTCTCTTCATTTTCTAAAAAGTCGGCGTCTTCTTCAGCCTCTCCAACTACGTGCTCGAGTTTTACTTTATCAACCGTCTTGAAGGTATTGAACGGACCGGCTAAAGCGTACAGAGTGAACACTATAAATAACACTAGCGAAGGAGCAGTTGCAACGATGATAAACACTAATATTACTGCGAGGATCGCGACAAAGGGTACTTTGCCATTCCAATCGACTTCTTTGAAACTGTTATATTTAAAGTTACTTACCATCAACAAACCTGCGAAACCAGTCAGTAATGCTACTAGCCACCCTAGGTCCGTGCCAATTACATCGTAATCAATTCCACACCAAACCATTCCTGCGACTAATGCAGCAGCTGCGGGAGAGGCCAAGCCTTGGAAGAAACGTTTGTCGGCGGTCTCTACTTGTGTGTTAAAACGAGCCAAGCGCAAAGCGGCACCAGCTACATATATAAAAGCGGCTAGCCAGCCTATTTTTCCTAAATCGGTTAGGCCATAATTGTATGCGACCAAAGCGGGAGCAACACCAAATGAGACCATATCAGCCATCGAATCATACTCAGCACCAAAGGCAGATTGCGTATTAGTAATTCTTGCAACACGACCGTCTAGTCCGTCAAATATCATGGCGACAAATATGGCGATGGCAGCATTTTCGAAATTACCGTTCATCGACATAACTACTGCATAAAAGCCTGAAAAAAGGCCAGCGGTTGTTAGTAGATTAGGTAACAAATATATGCCACGGTGTTTTGATTTAGCGTCAGTCATTTAGGCTCCTTTTTGTATAGTTTAACGCACTTAATCACGATATAGCACCCGTAGCTCATAATTTTAAACGTTTAATTGCGCGATGACATGTTCTCAGCGCGTAACATACTCGTCAATTCCTTTCCACAGGGTTTATTAGCTCCACTTGAACCGGCAAGCGTGCTAGTATTGTCGCAAATTAGATACAAACGTCAGTATTTTTTACATTAGACAATAATGTTTAACGATTTAAAATCGCAAGCTATTGTAATATATTGACTTTATTATCAGGTATAAATTTTGCATCCTGTCTGCAAATGAATACAGTTAAATCAAAACAACTAATGGAAACGCAATGAATTTGAAGCAACTTGGATTAGCAGCAGCATTGATTTCTTTTTCTGTAGCGAGTTATAGCGCAGTTTCAACGACTAAGGCCACATGGAATTTTGGCACAACTAGCGATGATACCGGTGTATTAAGAAATAATCAGCTCAGTGGTTCAAAAAATGGAATTGATTTATCGATAAGTGCATGGGCCTCTTCGTATAAAGGTGGAAGAGCATATTGTGCCGACAGTGATGGCGAGGACCAGTGCGTAAGTCGCGCGAAATTACGCCGCTATGGAGACTCTGGTTTAGGCGTTGTTACCCAAGATGAAATCAGGCAATACGGAAGAGATTTCTGGGGTAACCGAACTAATGACCCGGGCACACCCAATCATTCTATGGACAATAACGACCAAGACTATGAAATGATTCTTCTCTCATTCAGTGAAGCAGTTAACATATCTAGCATTGATACAGGGTGGAATTATAGCTATACATCAGGTGCTAACGATAGGTACTCATCAAACGATTCCAGAACACGAAACGGTGCACAGGCGTCTGTCCTAGCATTTACCGGTACTAATGGTTTGCCCTCTACGCCTTTTTCAAACAGAGAAACTTGGGCTGACATATTAGACAATGGTTGGAGCGAAATAGAGTCTAACGCAAGTACTAATAGCAATGGTGACATACCTGTTGGGTCGGATGGCATATTTTCAAAACACTGGCTTATTGGTGCAGCGAATGCAATCTCTAGACAGCTAGGCGCGTTTAGTAGCCACTTGAAAATCGCTGGGGTTACTTTTGCTACGCCATCTTCGGGTGAACCAAACAACGGCACGCCTGTGAATGCTCCTGCTGGCATTGCGTTTTTGATGGCCGTTTCGGCTTGGATGTTTACACGACGCAAAAGATAATCTAAACAAGCAATGATTAAGGGCGGATTATCCGCCTTTTTTTTTGTGTACAATATGAGTGATGTAATCAGGAATAAATGTTTTATGAAGCAATTTCTAGCCGTACTTTTATGTGTTTCCTTTACATGTTTTGCACAGAGCGATAGCGATTTCGAAAAAGCAAACACAGCCTTTGCCGCCAATCAATTTGATGAGGCATACATTCATCTAAAGAATAGTCTGCGCGACAAACCCGATCATCTGCCAAGCAAAATACTCATGGGCAAAGTCCTAGCGCTTTCATTTTACTATGATGATGCCATTTTAGAGTTTTATGAGGCGCTTTCAGCGGGGGCAGATCCTAATTTAATAAGTGAGTTCCTTGCTAGCGCATTATTAGTTGAACGGCGCTTTGCAGATGTTATTGCATTATCTAGTAGAGGTTTAAGCGACAAGAATAAAGGAATACTGTTTGCAAATCAGGCCAAAGCCGAATATCGGCTTGGTAATTTTAATAAAGCACAGAGTTTGTTTTTAAACGCAACTCAACTGAGTCCAAATAATGCAGCCATCTGGGATGCATATGCCAAGTTTCAACTTAATAGGAAGGATATAGATGGTGCCAAGGCGAGTGCTGACAAAGCTCGCAAACTTGACTCTGAATATTCCGAAACATATCGCACTCTCGCACGGATAAGTAAACTTGAAGGGGATCTTGACGCCCACATAGCCAACTTGCAATCTGCGCTAGCTATCGACCCAAATCAGCCTCTAGCTTTGCGGGATTTAGTTGCTGCCTACATGGAAAAACAAGATTACGTCAAAGCAGAAGCCAGCCTGCAATCAATTCTTGCGACTTCCTCTCAAGATCCAATGGCTCGTTTTTTATTGAGTTGGGTGCAAAGCCAACAAGGACAGATGGCATTAGCACGCGAAACCTTGAACGAATTAGTCAACTTTCTGAGTTTAATCAATTCTGACACACTAAATGAAGGGGATGCCTTGCTCTATATAAGCGGGATGGCTAACTATGCCGCTGGTAATATAGAAGCTGCGGTACAAGACTTAACATCATTCCTCAATAAACAGCCACAGTCGCTAAACGCGAGTATACTACTTGCACAACTATACGAATCTCAGAACAGTGTTGCTTCGGCAATCTCAGTACTTGAGCGTTTCAGTAAAGAAGCGGAAAGTGATTTATCTTTGGGCAGCAGACTTTGCTCGCTTTACCTAAAAGTTAATCTGAATCATAAATGCGATCGATTAGTAAGAACTCTTAGCAAATACTATCAATCAGATGACGATTTTATAATGCTCGAGGCTAAATTGTTAGCGGCGAGAGATAAACCTGAGCAAGCATTGGATGCGCTAAAGGCCGTTAAGACTAACTCTGCAAGTCTAATGGTGAATAAAGCCTTATTAATGACTCAATTAGAAGACTTTGAGAGCGCTAAAGCCATTCTAAATCAGTTGTTGGCGGAAAATCCTAAAGACCCTGACTATCAGAATCTAATGGCAGGAGTTCTTATCAAAGCGGGTGAACAAGATAAGGCTCAAACACTTTTGAGAGCTTTACTAAAAGACTCTCCCGAGCACTTTGCAGCACGATTCAACTTAGCTTCAGTCTATGTTGATAGCGAAAATATAGAGCAAGCTACAGCGCTTCTAGAAAGCATGAATCAAGAACGTCCTCAGCAAAGCTCCGTGCTTTTGCTGTTAGCCAGAGCATACAAACAGTCGGGAAAAGTAGAGGCTGCGCTTGATTTATTAATAAAAGTACAGGCACTCAGTCCAGATTTAACTGAGGCGAAAGTTGAAATTGCCGATGTTTATTCGCGTTTAGGTGACTACGACAGAGCTATTCTGACTTTAAATTCACTTATCAAAGATAACTTTTTAGAGCCTGAGTATATCGCCCAAAGAGCAGATACATATCTTCGCGCAAATGATTATGAATCAGCGCGAAAAGACCTAGCTACCTTGTACGGAATATTTAGAGACAATGCCGATTCACTCTACGACCTAGCCCTTTTTCAAAAGCGGGCTGAAGATTATCAAGGTGCGTTAACAAGTGTTTCTGAAGCGGTTAAGTTAAGCCCTGAAAATTACCTAGCAAATTTAGAGTTAGCTCGCCTTCTTATAAATAGCAAAGATGTCGAACAGGCAAAACAGGCCCTTGTATCTATTAAGAAAAAATTTGGTGAAACCGCTGATTACCTTTTGCTGGAAGGTGATTTACATGTACTTAGTAATGAATTAGTTGTGGCGAGCACTTTTTACAAGCGCGCAATAGAGCAAGACCCATACTTTGCTCAGGCTTTGCTTAAAAGCTATGAATTAGCAAAACTGGGCTTCGGCACGCAGTCGTTTAAAGACTTCGTGAACAATAACAAGGACGAATCTTATGACTTTCTTAATCATCTTGCGGGAGACCTGTATTTAGAGCTTGAGCAATATAAAGAAGCTAAAGCTCATTACCGTAAAATTGTTGCAAACAATACCTATCTTAATATGGCTTTTGTACTCAACAACCTTGCAAATATTTACTTGCTTGAGTCAGACTATAAACAAGCAAATAAGCTAGCCATTGAAGCTTATGAAAAGTTAGGAAAAGAACAAACTATTCTAGACACCTTAGGTTGGACCTATACAAAGTTAGGGCAGTACACCGAAGGACTCAGTTATTTGCGTCAGTCTTTTTCAATGAACACTGCAGACCCCTCTGTAAGATACCATTTGGCTTATACCCTGCATAAGTTAAACAGAATCAATGAAGCCAAACGAGAGCTTGAAACACTTTTAATGCAGTTCGGACAGTTTGATTATCGAGACGAAGCCGAAAAGCTTTTGAAAGATATTCGTGCTAAAGCTTAGTCTTTTGATCATATTTAGGCGAAATTGCAGATAGAAGAACTTTTAGCAGCCGCAGATGCCATTTCTATCGACATCTGCGCTAAGTAGTATTCCATATACGGAATTGAGAAAATTATTACCTGAGCCTTGTAAGGA
>CAYQMI010000144.1:0-6180 GCA_964418575.1 uncultured Glaciecola sp. | reverse complement strand
CGAGAAAGAGAGTTAGGTCACAATATCGCTAGCGTCAAAGTAGCGTCATTTTTACACTCACGCTATTGTAAGCTCTCCTGCTCTCTCATATCTTTTCAGCATAAGTATGCATTCGTTAATGAACAACCTTCAAAATCAGGACAAACCAAAATGACCTTTCGTCTCACCACTTTGTTGTATCCAGCGCTGATTGCGGTTGCCAGTGCAAGTTTTTCGTATTCAGTAAATGCACAAGAAGCGGTACGTATTTCTGAAGAGCTAGAACAAAAAGTTATCGAATGGCGCAGAGACCTGCATCAAAACCCAGAGCTGAGTAATCGTGAATTTCGAACTTCAAAAGTGATTGAAGCACATCTTCGCGCGCTTGGTTTAGAGGTCGAAACTGGCATTGCCCACACCGGCTTAGTTGGCGTGCTAAAAGGCGGAAAACCGGGCCCGGTGATTGCCATGCGTGCCGATATGGATGCGCTGCCCGTGGTTGAGCAAACGGATGTGCCATTTAAATCAGTTGCTAAGGGGGAGTATCGAGGTGAGGAAGTTGGCGTTATGCACGCCTGCGGTCACGACTTGCACATGGCCATGCTTATGGGCGCTGCTGAGCAATTAAGTTCGATGAAAGAAGACATTGAAGGCACGATTGTATTTATTTTTCAGCCCGCAGAAGAGGGTGCGCCAAAGGGCGAAAAGGGCGGTGCTGAATTGATGTTAAAAGAAGGCTTGTTTGAGCGTTACAAGCCAGAAGTGGTATTTGCCATACACGTATTTTCGCCAATCACGGCAGGTCATATTTCCTATCGGGAAGGTCCATTTTTGGCCTCTTCAGATGTGTTTGAGATAAGGGTGAAAGGCAAACAAACCCATGGTTCAAGTCCTTGGGGCGGCGTTGACCCTATTGTCGCGGCAGGGCAAATTATTGGTAATACGCAAACCATTGTGAGTCGCCAAGTGGATATCACAAAAGGCCCCGCGGTGGTCAGTTTTGGTATTGTTAAAGGAGGTGTGCGCAATAACATTATTCCTGATGAGGTATATTTAGAAGGCACAATCCGTAATTTCGATATGGATAATCGTCAGCAAATCTTCGAAAACTTAACGACTACCGCAGAAATGACCGCACAAGCCACAGGCGCTTCGGCCCATGTTCACATTGATGAAGGCTATCCAGTGACTATTAACAACCCAGAGCTTACACGCAAAATGCTGCCGACGATGAATCGCGTTGCGGGTGAAGACAAGGTAGCTGTAAATAGTTTAGTTACGGGGGCAGAAGACTTTTCTTTCTTTGCGTTAGAAGTACCTGGCTTATTTGTATTTTTAGGCGTAACGCCCGAGGGGCAGGATCCGAAGACAGCACCTAGCAACCATTCGCCGTTTTTCTTTGCCGATGAAAGTGCATTGAAAACGGGCACCGAGCTGTATGTGAACTGGGCGCTTGATTACGCTGCTCTTAACCACAATGCAATGTGAAACACTTTTTAATTTGAGTAGGGTTGCGGCGACCTAATCGCCACCAATGAGTTAGTTAACATAAAAGGAAGCCTTTCAATGCGCTTACGCCGTCTCGTAGATACCACCAATCTCCAGGATTGGTTTACCATTTTGATCCTAAAGTTTTGCTCTGTCTGGTGTCTGTTTTTATATGTATCGGTGGCAGTGGTGATACCAAAAGCACAAGCCATAGAGTCATTACAACAAGCCAATGAGGCACGATTTGAAAACGCTGAAACAGCAAGTGAACCTGCAGATTTATTTGCCAGAGACACTTACACATTGACCTCTATGGTATGCCCTTTTAAAGGGGAAATAGACTATGACTCACAGCACATGGATTGTTTTAGGCTCGCAGTGCCAGAAAATCGTGAAACCGAAGCGTCAAGGACCATTCAACTCAATATAATAAAAATAGGCGCGCGTAAACCAGACAATTGGGATGATGAAGCTAAAGGCGAGTGGAGCAAACGTGACGATCCTGTTATCTATCTTACCGGTGGTCCGGGTGCCGAGGCTGCGCTTTACGTGAGTCGCTTTATCGACCATGGATTACGAGACCATCGTGATTTATATATTTTAGAGCAACGAGGCATTGGATTTTCAGACGATTTTTGTCCTGAGGTTTCCGCAATCGAGCCTGCCGCTCAAAATGTTGAGAGCTTTGAGCAGCAAACTCAAGCAGGCATACAACAACTAGATACGTGTTTTAAAAGAGCTTCAGTCGCTGGAGTAGATTTACGAGGGTATAACACCATCGAAAATGCGCGCGACGTTAAAGCCCTACGTCGAGCGCTCGGTTTTGAACAATGGAATGTATGGGGCATTTCTTACGGCTCGGTGCTTGGCCAGGCATACTTACACGAAGACCCTGAAGGTATCCGAGCGGCTGTGATTGACGCGATAGTGCCCATTGATCCAAACATCAACTTTCAAGGTTTAGCAAGATACTATCAGCGCGTACTGACCATGCTTGGAGATTTATGCGCCGACGATCCTGCTTGCGCGGCAAATTTCCCCGACTTTGAGAAGCGTTTAAAACAAGCCATAGAATCGGTATACGCGTCTCCAATTGTGATTAATGACGCCATTGATAAAGAGATTTACCCCAGTGGCAAAGCGACGTTTTTTCATGACATTATCGCAGGATTACCGTTTCTTCAATTTTACGAGCAAGATAACTACCCCACGCTACCCGCTCTTATCGACGCACTTGCCACTATTGTTGAAGAGCAAGACTACGAGCGGTTTCGTTTACTCACCAGTGCAGCGCCGCTAGGTGGTTTTAGTGGGATCAGCAGGGGTATGTACAACGCCATTGCATGTAACGATGGCTGGGTGGATACTTATCGGAAAAGTTACGAGCGAGATAGACAAAATCACCCAATATTGTCGCTTTTGAATGGCCCAATTGGCAATGCAGATAGGATGGTCGCACTGTGCGAAAAGTACGGCTTAATCGCGCGAGACCCAGCGGATTTTGCACCGCGCATGATTGATACCAGAACGATTGTGGCTGAAGGTGCAATGGATCCGATTACGCCTCCTCCGTTTGCAAAAGCAATTATGCCGAATTTTTCTAATGGCACTTATGTCGAATGGCCTTATGCAGGTCATGGCCCTACTCGTTCAGTCCCATGTGCGGGAGACTTTTTAACCGCATTTTTTGATGACCCCAATGGTGAGCTCGACACATCTTGCGCGGATGATATGCAAAAACCGGTTTTTCAAGGACCGCTTTACAAAAGCGATGGACTTTTACTAACGCTGGCTAAGCTTGAAGAAGATCCAAAGCAAATTATTGGACAAGCGACTCTTTTGGCAATAGCCGCTTTTGTACTTCCCGTCGCGTTTATAATGATTTCGATATCACCCATCGCGCGATTGATTAATGGACAAGTTGGAGAGCCAAGTAGAGGTGCGAGGATCAGTGCGTGGTTGACTGCCTTAATGGGAATCGCTTCTATAGTCATTATTGCCGCTGCTGTATCTGCAACTTTCGAAGCAAGTGAATTGTTATTTTTAGCAGGTTTATTAGGATGGGCAAAATACGGTGTTTATGCAGGTTACCTTGCTGGGCTATTTGGTTTCCTCACACTATTTTTAACCATACGTGCGCGTCGCTCAGCACCACTTCTTATCGGCACTTTAATTGGACTACTATTAACAAGCATTGGGGGCATTGCGCTATCTTTCGCTTTTCTACTATCTGGTATTTAGATCAGTTTGAGATGCTTGCTAGTGCATTTTTCCTGCGTAGTGAGTGTTCTTATTCACCCGTATTCGGCGGTATAATTGGCATAGCTGGCCAAATTAGCCAAATCACCGCCCCCGACATCGCCAATATAAAGGAAGCTTTATAATGATTTTACGCCGTTTAGCAGGCGCCATCCGTCGTCAGGATTGGTTCACTGTTCTGATTGAAATCATGATAGTGGTTATTGGTGTTGTTCTCGCGTTGCAAGTACAGCAGTGGGCGCAAGATCGACAAGAGAGGCAAACGGAAGCGGCCTACTTATCCCGTCTTTATGACGAAGTGCTTGCGCTTGAAGCGACTCGTTCACCCCTTATAGCATTCCGTGAAAACATTTATTCAAATGCCTATTCAGCCCTTCCGGTCGTGGTGGGTTTAGAACAGCGAACGCTTAGGGAGGAAGAGTGCTTTGGTATGGGCTTCTTATCCATTCTTTCCAATCCAACAAGCAACCTTGCAATACTAAACGAACTGCAAACTACAGGGCGTTTAGATTTGGTGCAAGACGAAAAGCTAAAATCGTCAATACGCAGCTATCTATTGCAAGCCGCACGTGCTCGTGACATCAACGAGGCAGCCTTTCGCAACGCTGCGCCGATAATGCCAAATTATCCGGAATTGTTGAGAATCTCAAAGACAGCAACACCAGACACAACACGCAACACTGATACTTTTATTTGTGATGAGACCAAAATGAGAAATAATTTGGAATTTCGAAACCGGTTTCAATGGTCGATGGGTGGATACTTAAATCACCTAATTGCTATTCGCGCTGTTCAAGCCAGCTTACAAGATCTGCGCTTGACGCTTGAAGAGGTGCTTGGTAAATCGGAGACTGCTGATTATGACTGACAGCTGTCTACAAGTGATAAATGCCCGCACGTTAAAGGAAAGAGAACACTCGTATCGACACAAACTAAATAACTGATATTTACCCCAGTTAAGTACTGCCAGTAAGGTGACAAAAACATGCTTTTACGTAGCATAACAAAACATATCAAAGAGCAAAATTGGACCGCAGTAAGCTTGGATTTAGCTATTGTGGTGATTGGCGTTGTTATTGGTATTCAAGTGGCAAATTGGAATGAAGACAGGGTGGCGAATCAAGAGCGAGCTGAACAGCTAGTTGGCCTTCATGCTGAATTTGTTGACAACATTTCCTTATTTGAAGCCTATATAAGCAGACTCAACGAACAGGCCGACGATATCGCAAGCCTGAGAGAAATAATTTCTAAGCCTGAGATTGAATTTAATGCAGTAGATGTCAATCGTATGCTCATGAACGTGACGAGTATTCCAGCTTTTACCGTAAACAGAACAACGCTTGAAGAGATTGAGCGAAGCGGTGGGTTTCGTCAACTGTCGGCTGTTGGATTAAGAAAGCGTTTAGTCAATTGGAATAATGCCTATGCGCGGCTGTTGAGAAGTGAAAGAGACACAATAGAACAACGGGATTTTAATCTTATACCGTATTTGGTGTCCGATCTTTCGTTGGGTGCTATGGCTCAGTATTATTTTGCGATAGATGATAAGCTTCCAGCGGGGCCTTCTCAAAACACCGCAGAGATGATCGTAGGCAATCGCAAATTGGATAATCTTCTCGTTTTGAGGTTAGGTTTACTAATGGTTTGCAGCTTATATGCTGAACAATTACTTGAAGAAACTAACAAGATTTTAAGGCAGTTGGAGGCCGAAGGATTCATGTCTTAATTTCAAATTTGAGCAAAGAAGATAACTAAAGACTTGAATCAAAATGACGCAAGCTTGACGATCACAGTATTGTAATCCCGCTAGTTCTCTCTTATCGTTTTTTGATGACAAATGCTGGTTTGCTATCAAAGGAAAATTAAATAATGACAACTCACAAAAAAACCTATCGAAATGGACCTTTTAAAGATTTCATAGCACAAGGTACTCAAGTAGGAAACGTGCTTTATATGGCAGGGCAAGTAGGGATTGACGAAAGCGGACAAGTGCCAGCTAGCATTGCTGAACAAACCGCTATTGCTTACGCAAATATGAAACATGTGCTATCGCAATTCGGTGCAACTATGGAAAATATTGTGGATGAAACCTTTTTCGTCACCGATATGAGTACCTTGATGGATAACGTCGAAGCAGTTTATGGTGCAAGAGAATCTGCCTACGGTGGTATGCCGGAGGTTAGCCAAACCGTTGTGCAGGTAGTTGCACTCGTGCAGAGCGAACTGCAAATTGAAATTAAATGCATCGCGCATCTTTAACGCCATGCGTTAACAACGCAGAAGATAGTGTTGGTCTACTCCACACTCTACATTTCACTTACCATCAGTATTTGCAAGGTATTAACTGCTAAGGGAAACGCGCACTATGACAAATAAACCTACCACACCTAAATCAAGCCTTTCTCGTCGTAACTTTCTTATCAAAACTGCAGCTGGTGGGGCTGCATTGGCGGC
>CAYQMI010000143.1:0-6249 GCA_964418575.1 uncultured Glaciecola sp. | reverse complement strand
AAAGCGAACAGCATTATGCCCTCGCAGGAATGACAGTTTTTCGTTAAACAAACAGCATTTCGTCTGTTCGGCTAATGCTAATTTTGTATATAAGACTTTAGCGCAAGATCAATGTTTTTCACCCACTTTGTTGCTAGGATTTATGCTATCTAATGCGTCCTAGAAAACAGAGATATACATGCAATCGGTCAAATCTCAATTTACTAACGCCGTTGATTGGCAAAGCTTAATCAAATCGGGGAGTCGTCTTTTCATTGGTTCGAATGCGGCAGTACCAAATGCATTGGTCGATAGCCTAATTGATGATGCGAAAGATATTAAAGATTTAGAGCTGGTGCACATTGTCACAATTTCGGACAATAAATGGGCAAAACCAGAGTACAAAAACCGATTCAAAGTGAATACTTTCTTTATTCATGGGGAGGCGGTTAGAACGGCTGTAGAAGAGGGAAGGGCTGACTATACGCCGTGTTTTTTATCTGAAATATCGAGTTTGTTTTCTGACGAAACCCTACCCCTTGATGCGGCGCTAATCATGGTGTCGCCGCCTGATCAGCTTGGCTATTGCTCACTCGGCGTGTCGGTAGATGTGGTGATGTCTGCTGCTCGAAACGCTAAACATATTATTGCACAAGTTAACCCTGATATGCCCCGTACAGCAGGGCACTCTTTTTTACATATCAGTGAGTTCAGCGCCTGTATTGAGCATGCCCAAGCCATTCCTGAAGTCAATGTCGCTGAAAAGTCTCCCATTACCGAGAGGATAGGCCAGTATGTGGCAATGCTTGTCGATGATGGCGCTACTTTGCAATTAGGTATTGGCAAGGTACCTGATGCAGTGACCAGATACCTACACCATCATAAAAACCTCGGTATTCACTCTGAAATGATTAGCGATGGCGTGATGGAGCTTATGCAAAAAGGCGTAGTTAACAATCGCGCTAAAACATTTCACCCGGGTAAAACAGTCACGAGCTTTTGTTTAGGCTCCAAACGTTTGTACGACTTTGTTCACAACAATCCACACGTTGAGTTTTATCCCAGCTCCTATGTAAATAAAGCCCCAAACATCGCAAAAAACAACATGATGGTTTCTATTAATAGTGCGCTAGAAGTAGACCTTTCAGGGCAGGTAGTGTCTGATTCTATCGGTTATCAATTTTACAGTGGTATTGGTGGTCAGGTCGACTTTGTGACAGGGGCGTCAAAAAGTCGCGGAGGTAAGTCCATTATTGCTATGCCATCTACCGCAAAAGACGGAACGGTGTCTCGTATTAGCGCAACCTTGAGTGAAGGCTCAGGTGTGGTAACGTCGAGAGGGAATGTGCATTACGTTGTCACTGAATTTGGTGTTGCTAGCTTAAAAGGCAAAAGCGTGCGGGAGCGTGCGCTTGAGCTTATTCGCGTTGCTCACCCTAAATTTAGGGAAGCTTTGCTGTCTAAAATTCGCGAGCACCTATGGGTTCCGCATTATCAAAAACAATTTCCAACCGACATCCCAGAGTTAGGCAATGTGCAAATAAAGCGCATGCAAATTAAGGGGGAAAAGTTTTATTTACGAGCGCTTAACCCAGCAGATGAAAGACGGCTCCAAGAGTTCTTTTATTCTCATACAAAAGAAACCGTGCGTTTGCGGTACAACTATATCCCACAAGGCATGACGAGAGAAAAGTCTTGTGATTTAGTCAGTGTTGACCAAAGTAAAGACGTCGCACTGACTATAGTAAGGCAAGAAGGCTCCCGCAATATCATCGAGGCGGTTGGTCGCTATTACCTATATCCTGAACAAAATGCATGTGAAGTGGCCTTTGTCACCCGCGAAAATCAGCAGGGTAAGGGCATGGCTAAAATTTTACTTGATGCGATGATAGAAATTGCCATCGCCCGTGGATTAAGCAAAATGTTTGCGATGGTCAAATCAGAGAATCAGCCTATGATTTCAGTATTTGAGCAGTTTGAATTTAAGCGAGTGTTCAACCCCGATCCGGGTGAAATAGAACTGGTTCGCTACTTAAAGGATAAGTCATGAGTATTACTATCATCGGTAGCCCTGTTTGTGCATTGCATAACATGGACCCAGAGCACCCTGAACATCCGGCGCGCATGCACAGCATCAACGATCAAATCATATCCTCTGGACTAGAGATGGTCGTGCGTTTTGCAGACTCCAAGCCAGCGCATTTTGACCAATTATTATTGGCTCACGATCAGGGCTTTCTGCAAAACATCTTCGATAAGGCACCAACAGAAAACGATGAACGAGTCTGGATAGACGACGACACTATCATGATGTCGCATACCTTAAGCGCTGCCTTGCATGCCGCTGGTTCGGGTATTGTCGCGGTTGATATGGTGGCAAGTGATGAAACGCAAAGCGCCTTTTGTATGGTGCGTCCGCCAGGCCATCATGCAGAGCGTGCCAGTTCATCAGGCTTTTGTTTGTTTAATAATGTAGCTATAGCAGCTTTGCATGCGCTAGAACATAGAGGATATGAACGCGTCGCAATCATCGACTTTGATGTGCACCATGGTAATGGTACTGAAGATATATTTCGAGATGATGAACGGGTGATGTTTTGTTCGTCGTTTCAACATCCATTTTATCCATTTTCTGGCGATGCCCCCACGCGTGAAGGAATACTCAATGTTCCTATTGTGGCAGGCACAAAAGGCAGTGATTATCGAGAAATGGTCAATCATTGGTGGCAGGCTTTAGACGAATTTGCGCCGCAGTTGGTGTTTGTGTCAGCAGGTTTTGATGCCCATGCCGAAGACGATTTAGGTCATTTGCGCTTAGTGGAAGCGGACTATATTTGGCTTAGCGAAAACATCAAGGCAATTGCCGATAAGCACTGCAACGGGCATGTTGTATCTATGCTTGAGGGTGGTTACGCTCTAAGCGCTCTTGGCAGAAGTGTGGTGGCCCACATAAAAGCACTAATTGCATAAAGTTTCGCACCTTTCTAACATTTTTTCGTATGTAGTTGTTATGTTTTACAGAGCGGGGTAAAAGCGGGAGCAATCAACGGGCGTGCTTCATTTACCACCGCAGAGAACCATAGCGAATAACTCGCGAAAAAAGGAATACTATGCAATTTTCTCCTCTTGGCCGCAGTGGCCTGAATGTGTCACGTGTGTGTTTAGGCAGCATGACATGGGGCATTCAAAATACTCAGGCCGATGCTGACCAACAAATTGAATACGCGATTCAACGCGGCGTTAACTTTATCGACACTGCAGAAATGTACCCTGTGCCTCCAAACGACAAAACATACGGCGATACAGAGCGAGTAATTGGCGATTGGTTAAGTCGCAACCCCACAAAGCGCGCTGAATTAGTTATCGCCTCCAAAATTGCCGGTGTTGGGCTACAGTACATTAGAAACTCTTCATTTATTTCAAAAGAAACGATTCCTCAAGCAATTGATGATTCTCTAGCAAGATTAAAAACCGACTATATCGATGTGTATCAGTTGCATTGGCCAAATAGAACCTCTCCGCATTTTGGCAAGCATTGGCCAAACCAAGTTAAATCTTCCAGACTCGATGTGACGGTTGAAGTTGAGCGCATGCGCGGCATTGTCGAAGCGCTAGGCCAAGCAATTAGCGCAGGTAAAATAAGGCACTGGGGCTTATCGGATGATACACCTTGGGGCATCCATACCTACATTCGCCTGTGTGATGAATTAGGCGTTGCAAGGCCCGTATCGATTCAAAACGAATTTAATCTGCTGCACATGAAAGACTGGCCTTTTTTAATAGAATCCTGCGTGCTGGAAGAGATTGCATATTTACCTTGGTCACCCTTGGCAGGTGGCATGCTCTCAGGTAAATATATTGGTGGCAAGCGCCCTGAAGGAAGTCGATTTACCCTAGTTCAGCGCAACGGGCTATTTAGGAATACTGAGACCGCACAAAGCGCCATTATTGAATATTGCGACCTTGCTGCGGCCAACAATATTACGCCGAGTCAGCTAGCGCTCGCATGGTGCGACCAAATCGATGGGGTAAGCTCCACCATAATTGGCGCAACCAATATGCAGCAGTTAAAAGAAAACATTGATGCTTTTGATTTATCGCTTAGTCCAGATTGTTTCAGCGAAATTGATAAAGTGATAAAACGCTACCCAGTGGTATTTTAATAAAATCGTAATAATTGCCGTGTATAAAACCTACAGTACCTTGAAGAGTAGTATTGATGGATGACAACTTGACCGCAGTTACCCCAACCAGCGGCATGCAAAACTTGCCTAAGCCACTGCGTTGGTCTTTCCTCGTTTTGCTTATTTTTACGATGTTAACGGCTGTAAGCTTGATTGGTGGCGGGTTTCAAACTGCGACTGGTGAGCACGCTAGAGCGCTTTTTGAGTTCGCTTCCAACCCTTTTATGGGCTTGATCATAGGCATGGTGGCTACTGCTTTAATCCAGTCATCTAGTACTGTTTCTTCAATCATTGTTGCCATGGTGGCGGGCGGCCTACCTATCCACATTGCTATTCCCATGATGATGGGAGCCAACATTGGTACCAGTATCACCAATACCATTGTGAGTTTAGGGCATATTAAAGATAAAGTTGAGTTTCAACGAGCGTTCAATGCCGCGACCATCCATGACTTTTTCAATGTGTTTGCTGTAATAATCTTTTTACCTTTAGAAATTATGTTTGGCTTATTTGAGTCTTTAAGCGCGGCAATGGTAAATCTGTTTACCGTCGGCGGCGCTGTGGAGTTTAGCTCATTTAATCCTATAAAGTTTGTAACCGGTCCACTTGTTGATGGCGTAGAGTATTTTAGTGCGCAATTACCGCAAGTATATGACGGTTTGTTTAGAATAGTATTTGGGCTTGCGCTTATTATTTTTTCCATTACCTACATGGGAAAAATAATGAAGTCCTTAATGGTCGGGCGCGCCCGCGCAATTTTACAGCGTAGTTTGGGCGCAGGCTCCGTGTCTGGCATTGCTTCGGGCACTATGGTTACAGTACTGGTGCAATCTAGTTCCACAACAACGTCGCTGATGGTGCCACTTGTAGGCAGTGGTGTGGTAACCGCAAGAGCAATTTATCCTTTCACCTTAGGTGCGAATATAGGCACTTGCATCACTGCAATTATTGCCGCTTTGGCTATCGATGGGCCAAATGCAGCTCTTGCGCTGCAAATAGCTTTCGTGCATTTTTGTTATAATGTATTAGCCGTTATAACTATCTATGGCTTAGCATTTTTGCGCGAATGGCCGCCTAATCTATCTTACCAACTCTCGCTAAAAGTCGCAGAGCAAAAGATGTACGGTGTTGCCTACATTGCGGGTATGTTTTTTATCCTTCCATTAGCCGCAATTTTACTTCTGCGCTAGTTTTAAATTGATGTAATTTAGTGCAAAAAAAAGCTGACCGAGGTCAGCTTAAAGTTTGGGAAAGGTAATTTCTTTCAAGGGCATTAAAATGAATACTTAAGAGAAAACTGTATTCTATTCATGTCACCATCGAGTCCTGACGCAAGCTCTCGTTTTGCAAAAGCGTACTCACCACCAACCGATATTTTTGCAGTAGGTTGATAAATTAAGTTAGCCCTTACACTGTAAGTGCTCTCGGTTGAACCCTCACTCATTAAGTTTGTATCAATGTCTGCGTCAAAAGCTGAGTACGTCAGATTACTTCTCATTTTAGGGCTCCAAACGTGATGGTAAGCCACGCTGTAAGCAATTGAATCAATGTTCTCTAATTCGTTATCGGGTGTTACTACCGCACCATTTGCTGCATTTAGCGCCAAGTAACGACCAAGACCAGAACCGGTGTTAAACGCTATACGGATATCGTTAGTGTCGCCTAGTTTGATTTTACTGGTAAGGCTCACACCGTATGATACTTCACTCTCATCTATGTCTAAGCCGTCATCGTAAGCAAGTTGGCGAACTAGGCCGGCTACGGCAAAGTGACCCCAGTCAGCTGAATGTGTGTAGCGTACAACCGCATCAGGTATTGAATTGTCGTCAGCGGTTATGCGTCCACTTCCGCTTTGCGGGGTAATCGTTGTTTCAGGGTTCTCAAGTGCAAATTCCCATGCGCCTGTTTTATATTTCACGAGAGGTTGGCGTTCAAAGATTGTGCCGTCAGTATTACCAATAAAATCAAGCGTTTCAGGCAATACGCGCACGTCCATAAAGGTTGACCATGTTTGCCCTACGGTCCAGCCTTTGTATGAGATAAATGCATGTCGAATGCGCGGGGTATAGGAGTTACTGATGCGGTC
>CAYQMI010000142.1:1200-6262 GCA_964418575.1 uncultured Glaciecola sp. | reverse complement strand
ACGGACTGTTAATCCGCAGGTCCCCCGTTCGAGTCGGGGAGGGGGAGCCATCATGGCTCAATTCATCTCTCAGCCCTACCCTGTTAGTTCGCTCTATATCCTAATTTCGAAAAAACACGATTTCATTTACATCTGTTTAATCTTAATCAATACATCCACACAGATAACATGTTGTTTAATGCATCTGAAAAAGCGATAATTCCATCTCATTTTTATTGCTCACAAATTTGCTACGCAAGCGCGGTAGAAGTGAGACAAGCATCAACGGCTACTTTGGGTTTCACAAATACATTTATAGGCGTCCGTATCGACAGATGATGGAAATATTACTGTTATTGTTTAGTACAGTGTTGGTCAACAACTTTGTGTTGGTTCAGTTTTTAGGGCTGTGTCCGTTTATGGGTGTGTCTGGAAAATTAGAAACGGCCATGGGCATGTCGATGGCAACCACCTTTGTACTGACCATTGCATCAATGAGCAGCTATCTAGTCGAAACCTACATATTACAAGTGCTTGGCATAGAGTACCTACGCACCCTAAGCTTTATTCTCGTAATAGCGGTGGTGGTGCAATTTACCGAGATGGTGGTGCGCAAAACAAGTCCTAGCTTGTATCGCCTCTTAGGTATCTTTTTACCCCTTATTACGACCAATTGCGCCGTGCTAGGCGTAGCTTTGCTAAACACCACTAAGCAACACAATTTCTTAGAGTCGATAGTGTATGGTTTTGGCGCTGCTGTGGGCTTTTCATTTGTGCTCATTCTATTCTCTGCCATGCGTGAGCGCTTGAGCGCTGCCGATGTGCCGATGCCATTTAAAGGGGCGTCGATTGCCATGATCACTGCGGGTTTAATGTCCCTTGCATTCATGGGTTTCACGGGTTTAATTAAATGAGTTTAACCATCCTTGCGATAGCTGTGATGTCGTTAATTGCGCTTATTTTTGGTGCATTATTGGCCTATGCATCAATTCGCTTTAAAGTTGAAAGCGACCCCTTAGTTGAACAAATAGACCATATTTTACCGCAAACACAGTGCGGGCAATGTGGCTATCCAGGTTGTCGCCCGTATGCTGAGGCCATTGCCAATGGAGATGAAATCAACAAATGTCCTCCTGGCGGTGAAGCAACCATTAAAGAACTTGCCGATTTGATGGGCGTTGATGCTAAACCGCTTGATGAGGCTCACGGTAGCGAAGATATTAAGAAAGTTGCGTTTATTCGTGAAGACGAGTGCATAGGCTGCACAAAATGCATACAAGCTTGCCCCGTTGACGCGATTTTAGGTGCGGCTAAACAAATGCATACCGTAATTATTGATGAATGCACAGGCTGTGACTTGTGCGTTGACCCCTGCCCCGTAGATTGTATTGATATGGTGCCGCTAAACGATAGTAGCGAAACATGGCAGTGGGACTTTAAGCGAGTGTCGGTGGGCGACATTCAGATTAAACAGGTGTAGGTATTAGATGTTTGCTGACTACGACCAAATAATGGAACGTCTTTCAACACAGAATTTGTGGGATTTTCCGGGCGGCGTGCATCCAAGCGAACACAAAACATTGTCGAACCAAACTAAAATACAGCGGCTTGATCTACCAGAGATTTTACATATACCGGTGAAACAACATATTGGTATACAGGGTGAGCTGATTGTTGAACTTGGTCAACAGGTTAAAAAGGGGCAAGCTTTAACCAGCAGTGACAATGCCTTTGCCGTGCCAATTCATGCATCTAGCTCTGGTGAGATTGTCGCAATTGAAGAGCACGTGGCAGCGCATCCATCAGGGGTGAAAGAACTAACAGTGAGTATAAAGCTCGATGGTCTCGACACGCCCCATGAATTTACTCCCATGCCTGATTATACCAAACGTAGCAAAAGCGACATCATTGAAGCGATTTGCCAAGCGGGTATCAGCGGAATGGGCGGCGCTGGCTTCCCTACGCATTTAAAATCGAACAACGTTAAACCTATAGAGTTTCTCATCATCAACGGTATTGAATGTGAACCCTACATTACTTCTGACGATAGATTGATGCGCGAACATGCATGGCAAATTCGCCAAGGGATAGACATACTCCATCATCTTTTGCAGCCAAAGCAAGTGTTGGTCGCGGTTGAAGATAATAAACCCGAAGCTTTGCACACCATGTCTATTGCTTGTCAGCAGCAAGAGAACTATCACGTTATTAGCGTGCCAACAAAATATCCAGCAGGCGGTGAGAAACAACTTATTCAGGTATTAACTTCGCGGGAAGTACCTGCTAATGGTTTACCGGTGGACGTTGGCTGTTTGATGTATAACGTAGGAACTTGTTATGCCGTTGCCGATGCGGTGATGGAAGGAAAACCTCTGATTGAGCGAGTAGTAACGGTGACCGGTAAGGCTGTGGATAAACCGCAAAATATCTGGGCTCGTATAGGCACACCCGTAAAACATTTGCTTGAGCACTGCGAGTATAAAAGTGACAAGCAACAGTATCCGCGGGTGATAATGGGCGGACCAATGATGGGCTTTACTTTAAGCTCTGTTCAAGTACCGGTGGTTAAAATTACCAACTGTTTATTAATGCCGGCAGATCGTGAGCTCCCTGTTATTGAAGACGAGAGAGCCTGTATTCGCTGTTCAGCATGCGCCGACGCATGCCCAGCCTCTCTTTTGCCTCAACAAATGTTTTGGCATAGCAAAGCTAAAGAATACGACAAAGCGCAAGAGTATAACCTTTTTGACTGTATAGAGTGCGGTGCATGTGCTTACGTATGCCCGAGCGAAATTCCGCTGGTGCACTATTACCGAAAGGCAAAAGCCGATATTCGTATTCAGCAGGTGGAAAAAGAAAAAGCTGAAAAAGCACGCATACGGTTTGAAGCGCGCAACGCGCGCTTGCAAAGAGATAAAGAAGCCAGAGAAGAGAAACATCGCGCGGCAGCCGAAGCCAGACAAAAAGCGATGACAAAAGATGGTGGCGCAGCGAAAGACAAAATAGCCGCTGCGCTGGAGCGTGCAAAAGCTAAGAAGGCTGCGATGGCAAAGCAGGCTGAAGAGCAAAGCGTGCCAGCAGCCGACGCTACGGTTAAACCTGCGCAAGCCAGAAAACCTAAGCCGAAAACTACCAAGGCTAAACCAAAAGCCCCGTCTGCAAAAAACGAAACACAAACTAGCGCAGCTGATGACAAAAAAGCAAAAGTTGCCGCCGCGGTAGCACGAGCAAAAGCGAAAAAAGCGGCTCAGGCAGCTAAAGCAAAGGCAGAGGATAAAAAAGGCAGTACAAAATCAGATGAGTAAACTTAAGGTTGCAAGCTCACCCCATCACCATAACATGCGCGATACAGGTCAAGTCATGCGTTTAGTTATGTATGCTTGTGTTCCCGGCATTGCTTTGCAGTTTTGGTTTTTCGGCGTAGGCGTATTAATTCAGGTGGCGCTAGGTGTATTAAGCGCGGTTGTTACCGAAGCTATTATTGTTGAGATACGCAAAAAAAACACAGAGCGTGTGGTAAAGGATTCAAGCGCAGCTCTTGCTGGCTTATTGTTAGGAATAAGCATTCCACCTCTCGCGCCTTGGTGGGTGGTAGTAATCGGTAGTTTTTTTGCTATCGCAATTGTTAAACAGGCTTACGGCGGTTTAGGGTTTAATATGTTTAACCCCGCCATGGCAGGTTACGTGATGCTCTTAATTTCATTTCCAGTGCAAATGACATCATGGCTGCCGCCTTTAAGTTTAGCGCAGCAAAGCTTTAGTTTTATTGATGCTATCTATACCATATTTACAGGCTTCACCGTTGAGGGCTACAGCATAGAACAGCTCCGGGTAGGCTATGACGGACTCACAATGGCAACACCGCTAGACCATGTTAAAACATCGCTTACCGAGGGCTACACGGTAGGCGAAGCGCTACAAAGCAATATATTCTCAGGCACATGGGGCTTAGGTTGGGGCTATATTTCCCTCGCCTACCTTGCGGGTGGCTTAGCATTACTTAAACTCAAAGTAATCAACTGGCATATACCTATTAGCATGATTGCTGGCGCAATGGTGTTTGCTTTGTTTATGTATTTAATCGATAGCTCACAACATGCATCCCCCCTCTTCCATTTGTTGAACGGCTCGCTGATTATTGGTGCGTTTTTTATTGCTACAGACCCAGTATCTGCTGCGACAACCAATCGTGGGCGTTTAATTTTTGGTGCTTCAATAGGCGTCTGGATCATTGTGATACGCACGTGGGGCAACTACCCTGACGCTGTTGCATTTTCAGTACTGCTGCTCAACATGGCCGTTCCGCTAATTGACTATTACACACGTCCAAGAACCTACGGACATCGAGTGAAAAACGCCGCTAGGCAAAATAAGCAGGAGCCTTGAGATGATTAAGTACATCAGTAAAAACGGCGGCATCCTCGCAGGCTTTGCACTTGCGACCACGGCGCTTATTGCAGTAACGTTTTATGCCACAAAAGACACCATCGCATTGGCTAAAGAGCAGCAGCTATTAGGTGTTTTAAACGAGCTGGTAAAAGAAGATGCGCACGATAATTTACTGCACACCGATTGCGTAATAGTGGAAGAAAGTCCCCTACTCGGCAATCGCCCGCAGCGCATATTCAGGGCCCGCGACGGTGAAGAAAACGTTGCTGCCATTATTGAAACAACCGCTCCCAATGGCTATAGCGGCGACATAGAATTGGTAGTTGCGGTAAGTCCAGAACAAAAAGTGCTGGGGGCACGCGTGGTTGAACACAAAGAAACCCCAGGGCTTGGCGACAAGATAGACCTACGAGTAAGCGATTGGATTTTATCGTTTAACGATGTTGCCTATTCAGAGCAAAACGAAAGCCGCTGGCAAGTGAAAAAAGACGGTGGACAGTTTGACCAATTTACCGGCGCCACCATAACGCCACGCGCCGTAATTCAAGCGGTTAAAAAGGCAGCCATTTATTTTGGTGAAAACCAAAGCAGTATTTTTAATACCCCTGCAAATTGCTCTGAGCAGCAAGTAAGCCCAACGGAGGCAAGCGATGAATGAATATAAAACGCTAAGTATTCAGGGGCTTTGGAAAAA
>CAYQMI010000142.1:0-1100 GCA_964418575.1 uncultured Glaciecola sp. | reverse complement strand
TTTACCACAGATGCAAATTTCTTATTGGCTATATTACCGCCGGGCGCATTTTTGGGAATGGGGCTGCTCATTGCGGCGAAAAATATCATTGATGATGTGATTGAAAAACGCGCCGCACAAAACAGCACAAAAGTAGTACAGCGCGCTCGCGTTACAGGGACCGAAATATGAACAAACAAAAACGCTTCGAGATTTTATCGCGTCTTAGAGCTAATAACCCACACCCAACCACCGAGCTAAACTACAGCAACGCCTTTGAGCTACTCATAGCGGTTATTCTATCTGCTCAAGCAACCGATGTAGGCGTAAATAAAGCCACCGACAAACTCTTCCCAGTAGCAAATACTCCTCAAGCAATATATGACCTTGGCTTAGAGGGCCTTAAAAGCTATATCAAAACAATCGGCTTGTTTAATTCAAAAGCAAAAAATGTGATTGAAACCTGCCGAATTCTAGTCGAAAAGTATGATTCGGTCGTGCCTGAAAATCGCGAGGCCCTTGAAGCCTTGCCTGGTGTCGGGCGAAAAACGGCGAATGTGGTTTTAAATACTGCCTTTGGCTGGCCGACGATTGCGGTAGACACGCATATTTACCGTGTGAGTAATCGTACTAAGCTTGCGATGGGTAAAACGGTAGAGAAAGTGGAAGAGAAGCTTATTAAAGTTATTCCTGCTGAGTTCAAAGTGGACGTACATCATTGGTTGATTTTGCATGGTCGATATACCTGCCTTGCCCGAAAGCCACGATGTGGTTCTTGTATTATTGAAGATTTGTGTGAGTTTAAGGATAAGGTTGATTAACTTTTATCATTTAAGAACAAAACACCAATTTAAATTCTTAATCTCGAAATCGAGCAAAAGTTCCACTGCGGACATTCAGCTCTATCGATAGTATTAATCTGAATTAGTCTCGACTTAATCTGAGCTAGTACAGATAAAAGGCACAAAACTACCATAAAAATTACTCTTTTATCTCACCGCTAATTAATTTCTTGTGGCCCTTTGTTTTCTCTATCACCTGCTGCTGTTTCGCATCTGGCAATAAACAAAATATCAACGTTTTTTCTGCATCCACTGAATCTTCAAAGCGTTTAACTAAAT
>CAYQMI010000141.1:0-6363 GCA_964418575.1 uncultured Glaciecola sp. | reverse complement strand
TTTCCTGCAAATATCACGCAGGCGCCTACGAAAACCCAAGCATCTGTTGCCTCATTGTATAAAAGCATTGCGGTGATAGCGATAATCGGTAAGCGTGCAAAGTCGATAGGTGCTACGAGCGTTGCTGGCGCAAGGGTAAGCGCTTTGGTAATGCAAAAATGCGCAAGCAGTCCGCAGCTTGCGAGTAAAACTAACATTGGAAGGTCGGTTAATGTAGGTAATGCGATGTCACCATCGTATCCGGCTGTTAATAAGCCAAACAATAATTGAAAAATACACAGGTAGAGCATAATGGCTGAAATGCTTTCTGTGCGGGTTAGCCGTTTGGTAAATACGTAAGTTAATGCGAAAAATATAGCGCAAGAGGCGGCCGCTAGCACACCGGGATTTAAGTTATCAATGTCGGGGCGAGCCACGATTAAAATTCCAACAAAGCCCATAAATGCTGATACTGAGCGAACGAGGGTAAGCCGCTCGCCTAAAAGCAGTGGCGACAATAAAACCACCCAGAGCGGGGTTGTAAATTCCAAGGCAAACACTTGCGCAAGTGGAATAATTGACAGGGAATAAAACCAAAGGTTTTGACCTGTGAAATGAAATACGTTGCGCACAAAATGAGTGCGCCATTTGCTTATGCTAATGCTGCGATATGTACGGAAAGAAAATATAAGAAAAATAACAATTGCTAAGCCTATTACTGAGCGGTGCAGCATAATTTCAAAGGTATCAAACCCTGCACTCAATTCACGCCCTGCAACTGCCATGGCAGTAAAACTGAAGATAGCGCCAATCATCCACAAAGCCGCTTTTATGCTTGGATTCACTGCATATCCTTAGCGCTATAAGTCCTTATCAACTGCGTTTTACTCGCACCACTTTCATGTATTCAAAGCTCATTCCAGCAATTTCTTCTTCGCTCGGATAGTAGGTCAAATTCACTTGTGCACCCTGCAAAGACTGGTAGCGCTTTTTGCGTTTGTATTTAAACGGTACCTCATAGCCTTCAATCATGAGCGTGTTTAACAGCCAGTCGCCTTCCTCTTCTCGCTGTACGTGCGAGACTACTTTGAGCTGTTCACTGTGAATAAGGTTATCGTGTTTTTCGAGTAATTTTTTGGGTGATGATTTGGACATAGTAGTAGTGCGTTGCTTCGACGCATTTAGTTTAGCACATCCTTTTAGCGTATATATTTGTATTGTGTGTTGCTCTAGTTCAGCTTCCTAATTTCTATCTATACAACACACGAAAAACAAATATCTTATCCCTTGCAGGACCAACGTGCTCACACTAAACTGGCTGAGTAAAATTTGACTAAGCGAAAAAGGAATATGCATGATCACCTTCAATAGCAAACCGTTTTTAGCATTGGGAGCGGCAGTAACTATCAGTGTTATCAGTCTTTCGGGTTGTTCGAAGCCCGACTCTCAATCGAACTCGCAAACGCAAGCAAGTCAAACGCAGAACAAGGCAATGGTCTCGCCAGAGCCCGAGGAGACATCGAATAAAGTGGCCTATAAAATGATTGAATATACTACGCCGGGTCAAACCGACGAAGACCATCTCTATCTTGAAGAGGTGCTAGGTAAAAAGGCACTAGAAGAGGTGCAAGCTTGGAACGAGCGAACGCTAGAAAGGCTTATGGCTGACCCTCGGTTTTTAACCATGCAGACCCAAGCTCTGGAAATTCTCAACTCTAAAGACAAAATCCCTTATGTATCATTCAGAGGCGGCGAGGTGCATAACTTCTGGCAAGACGAGACTCATGTTCGCGGTGTGTGGCGCAAATCTACTCTGCAAAGCTATTTATCTGATGATACGCAGTGGGAGACCATATTAGACTTTGACCAACTTGCCAGAGATGAAGATAAAAACTGGGTATATAAAGGCAACACCTGCCTTGGGCCGGATTATGATCTTTGCATTGTAAACTTGTCTGACGGAGGCAAAGACGCGGTGGTGCGTCGAGAGTTTAATACCCGCACAAAAACATGGGTAGAAGACGGATTTATCACAGAGGAATCCAAAGGTACGATATCTTGGCTCGATAAAGACCACGTGGTTGTAGGTGTTGATTACGGTGAAGGCACTATGACCGAAAGCGGATACCCGATGCTTGCCAAATTGTGGAAGCGCGGCACGCCAATATCACAAGCAATTGAGATTGGTCGTGGCGAGCAATCTGATGTTGGGTATTGGGGAAGCACAATGGAGCTGGCGGATGGTTCTCGCGAGATTGTAAATGCTCGCTCAGTTACCTTTTACGATTCCATTTACGAGTGGATCCCCTTAAAAGATGGTGAGGCGCAACCAGCCGTTGCACTGCCCATTCCAGCAAAACTAAACGTCTATGGCTTGTTCAAAGACCAATTTTTAATGCAGCTCAATGAAGACTGGCGTGATTTTAAACTAGGCGACTTAGTGAGCTTTGATATTCACGATTTTATGCAAGACTCCAGCATAGAAACCGTAGCATTAGTATACCGTCCTGATGAAAAGTCATCGCTGAATGATTTAGGCGCTACAAAAAGCAAACTTTTAATTTCAATATCTGAAGATGTTAAAAGTGATGCATATGCATTTGATTTTGCAGATGGAAAATGGAGCTCTGAAAAGCTTGATTTCCCTGCGAATGGCAGCGTTTCTATTGGTGCTACAAACGACAAAGAAGACATCGGTTTTATCTATTCTGAAAACTTTTTAACGCCTGAAACATTGTGGACATACAACACTGCAACGGGTGAAAGAACAAAAGTAAAAAGTCTCCCAGAGTGGTTTGACACTAGCGAAATGGTTGCGGAACAATTTTTTGCGACCAGCGCAGATGGAACTCAAGTGCCTTACTTTGTTGTGCGTAACAAAAACATAGAGTTAGATGGAAGCAACCCAACGTTGCTTTACGGCTACGGTGGTTTTGAAATCTCACTGAATCCAAGCTATTCCGCGCTGCGTGGCAAACTATGGCTTGAAAATGGCGGGGTATATGTATTGGCGAATATCCGCGGTGGCGGAGAGTATGGCCCTAAGTGGCATCAGGCGGGTTTAAAAACAAATCGTCAGCGCATATACGATGACTTTATTGCAGTGGCTGAAAGCTTAATTGGCAAAGGCATTACCAGTCCTGAGCATTTAGGTGTTGAGGGTGGCTCAAACGGTGGTTTATTGACGGGCGTAATGTACACCCAACGCCCTGACTTATTTAATGCTGCGATAATTGCGGTGCCTCTGCTTGATATGATGCGTTTTGATAAGCTTTTAGCAGGCGCTTCGTGGGTGGGCGAATTTGGAGACCCAGATGACGAGGTAGAGGGTGCATTTTTACGCAGAATTTCGCCCTATCATAATATCTCTCCCGAGGTGGATTACCCTGAAGTATTTTTTGTCACCTCCACCAAAGACGACAGAGTGCATCCAGCACATGCTAGAAAAGCAGCGAAGCGCATGGAAGATCAAGGGCATGCATTTTTGTATTATGAAAATATTGATGGTGGTCACAGCGCAGCAGCGAACCTGAAAGAGACTGCAAAGCGCTTGGCGCTGCAACACACATATTTAATGCAAAAATTAGCCGATGATTAATTGAGGAGTATTCGCTCTAAATTGGCGGCGCAATGTGCTTTTGTAGTCTATTGCTGAGGAGCTTTTACGCCGCTATTGCGCTTCTTTCTATTGCTAAATTTATGAAGAAAAGCACATAATATAAACATACCAAACAAGTAATTTTGTAAAAACCAAAGGAGAGGGTGATGAAAAAAGTATTGATTGGCTTACTCGTACTTATTGTATTAGTAGTTGGTGCTGGCGTGTATTTACTGAGCGGAGCCGACGATTTCATAAAAATGGAAATTGAAAAGCAGGGCAGTAAGTATCTTGATACTCCGGTTACGGTAGCGAACGTTGATTTAGCGTTTTCACAAGGCAGATTGACTTTAACTGATTTAAACATCGCAAATCCTGCAGGATTCAGTCAAGAAAATGCCTTTAGCTTAGGCTCTGTTACCTTTGATTTGGGTGGCTCTACAAGCGAACCTTATGTTGTTGATGGCGTGATTGTTGAAGCACCAGAAATATTATATGAAGTAGACTCATCGGGTCAGGGTAACTTACTTGTTTTGAAAAACAACCTGACCAAAAACTTACCAAAAGGCGAAGAAAAGCCAGCAGAACCCGCACAAGCAGGTGCAAATCCTCTTATAATTGTTGAAGATGTAACGATAAGCAAAGTGCGCTTGAAGCTTAACTTTGAGCAGCTAGACACTGGCGATTTAGAGATTGAGAAGAAGGTATATGATATCGAGCTTCCTACCTTTAGCGCAGGGTCTATTGGTAAGCCAAATGGTATGCCGGCAAATGAAGTGGGCGCTGCCATCGCCTCACAAATGCTCGACAATGTGCTTAAACAAGCTAAAGCCGAAGCTAAGAAGCGTCTAGAGGAAGAAGCTAAAAGACGCGCAATGGAAAAAATAAATGAGGAAACTGGCAAGTTAAAAGAAAAGGCTACTGAAAAGTTAAAAGGGTTATTTAATAAAAAAGATGATTCTTAATTAACAACAAAGGCGACCAATTGGTCGCCTTTTTAACACGCTAGATACTTTGACGCCTGCGACGCAAAATACCAATAATCCCAGTGATTAATAATACGGAAATACCAAAGGCTCCGCCACCACCATCGTTGCTCTGAGGAGGCTGAGGTGTTGTTGGGTTTGAGTTGATGAGAGTATTTCTTACTGGGTTTAAATCTGGGTTAGTTATAACGGCACTGTCGATAACAACAATGTCTGTGATTATCACTAAATTTTCGTCTGTGGGAAGGTTTCCATTGTTTGCGTCGGTGCTGGTAAAGTCACGCAATGGAATTTCATTAAACGCACCGCCGAAGTTAAAGCGTGAAAGCGCTGCAATTGCATCTACTACTTCCATGCCGTCGCCAATCACTTGGCCAAATACACTAAACCCGCCGTTTTGCACGTCTAAGTTTGACGCGTTGTTAGCTAAGTTTACAAAAAATTGAGAGGTGGCGCTGTTTGGGTTTCCACCCACTTTTGCCATCGCTAAGGTGCCACGCACATTCGACAATACAGGCTCATTGTTCACGCTTGTGCCTGTTGCTATTGGGCTAGGTGGAAATTCATTGTTGTACTGAAAGCCGCCCATTTGAACAACAAAATTTGTTGCACTGCGATGTACCACATTACTTGCATATGCGCCTGAGTTTACATATTCCAAGAAATTCTCAACTGTTTGCGGTGTTGTTTCGTCAAACAAGTTGACCTGAAAATCACCTAAAACAGTGCGCACTTCTACTACAGTAGCTTGCGAAAAAGTGCTCACAGCACTCAACATTGTAATAGCACAAATGGCAAATATATTTTTACGGTTCAAACTAAAGCGCTCCTCTTATATTTTAAAGGGCGCAAGAATATAGGATTAGCGCTTTGTATTCACCTTTATTATGGTTTTTTATTAGCTTTTGAGTGATTTATCATCCTTCAAAAATTTGCATCAATTTAACTACTTTATTTCTTCAAGTATTTCTTCTGAATCAGGATGCATTGGCAACACGTTTTGTGAGGTGCGAACCATTGCTGCATAGTGACTTTCGTGTTCTTCGGGTTTCTCTACTATTCGAGAGCGAACTAGTTGAACACTTAACAGGATACTGAATATAACAAGTATGCTCATGTAATAAATGGGCAGGGCGCCTACGCCTAAGTACTCCAATGTAAAGCCGGCAATGGTGGGCCCAACAAACGAGCCTAAGCCGTAAATCATAAGCAGAGCGCTTGAGCCAGCAACGAGGTGATCTTTATGGATACGGTCAACTAAATGCACTACCGAAATTGGATAAACTGCCAAAACCAACCCACAGAAAAAAGCCGATAAAGTCGTCATAATGATGCGTTCGGATGCGAAGAACTTTGCACCAAAAACCATAAGCAGGGCTAACAAAGCACCCAATATAAAAGTAAAAAGAATCACGCGTCTGCGATCCATTCGGTCAGACCAACGCCCAACTGGGTACTGTATAATTGCGCCGCCTAAAATCGACAGAGATATGAAAGCAGCAAGCTCCTGAGCCGAGTAAGCCATACCGGTAACAAACAAAGGAGTCAGGCCCCAAAAAGGCCCCATTATTAATCCAGAGAGCAAACAACCTATCACCGCGACAGGCGCAGCATCATAGACTTTCTTAATGCTCATTGAGGGCATGTCTACGCTAATTTGCGGCTGTTGCAGGCGCGTCCATGAAATAGGCATAACGGCGGCAGTAACTAAAAAGCTCGCAATAATAAACAGACTATAACCAGTAGCGCTGTCTACTAGCAATAATTGTTGTGAAGCGGCCACAGCCACTAAGTTAATCA
>CAYQMI010000140.1:0-6880 GCA_964418575.1 uncultured Glaciecola sp. | reverse complement strand
AGCATGTAATTTGTATGAATTATTTATTAAATATGAAATAAAATTACATAAAAGGCTTTCATAACACGCCTTTTTGTCGATATAGTAATCACAACACACAACAAATCTAATTTAATTACATTTTGTAATTTATAAAAAACTAACGACTCTAGGAAAAATTATGACTTTTTTAAATACCAGCAAATTCAGTAAATCAATTATTTCATTAACGATACTTTTATCTGTCAGCACTTTCGCATCTGCTGAAGCAAACATCGAACTTAGACCAGTTAACAATAACCTTGAAACAAAAGCGTGTTATGTTGCCGCTACTGAAGGTCTTGATGCTGCTGAATCTTTTTTACAAGCGAATGATTACTCATTTGCTACTATCAACAACGCGGTAACGTGCAACGGTATTAGCATTGCGCGTTTTGCAGATAAATATGCTGTAAAGACAAATGCGAATGAAGCTGCAGTAGAAAAACAACTTAGCACCTTTAAACTTGTGGCACTTGATAATGACGCGTCGCAGCTTTGTGTTGATGCAGTAGTTCTTGGCGAACGTGCAGCGCGTGAAAAGCATGAAATAACGGATGAAGCTGTTTACTGCAACAGCAAACCCTTAAGTAAATTCGCTCGTTCATTTAAAAACAAAAATGTGCAGCTGTAAGATTGTTATTCCAAGCATCTTTGGAGAACTTTTAAGCACTGATATAAAAAAGGCGGACATGTCTAATGCATTCCGCCTTTATTTTTTGGCTAATAAAACTTTAGTGCATAGCTTATAAAAGCTTTAACTTTAGCACAGACTTCATACTAACTAATTTAAACCAAGCACATCTTTCCCTTGCAAAAAGGTGATATCAACAGGAATACCCGCATCGGCAAGGCTCTGCAAATCTCTCTCTAGAGTAGGCTTGATCACACCCATTTCTTTTACGAGTGCGTCTACGCCCTCGTAATCACCATCGCCTTGTAAAACCAAAATAGTGTTGCTGAGCTTATCGATTGCAACGGCCATTCTGTCCATATCGATGGCATATTCTCCGTCTTCATTTCGCGTAAATGCGCCTTCTTTTTGGAAAAAGTTAAAACGAATCATATTCGCTTTACCGTGTGCGCTTGAAGCACCAAAACGCACCGACCTAAAAATACCCGCCATAAAGGTCACGTAGTAATCTTCCAATCTACCCTCGGTAATTTCTCCTTTTTCCAATAACTGACTCACCATATAAACACCGAGTATGTCTGCCTTACCTTCCTCAAGTGCCGACGCGTGCTCTTTAAGTGCGCTGCGCACGGTTTCTCCAGCGTTTTCACCTTCGCCAATCACGGTTTTAATGCCTAGTCCGTGAGCTACTTCATGAAACATCGTATTGCCAAAGAAGGCATCAAAGGTAATGTGATCGCGCTGCTCGGGCACAATCAGCTCTTGTGCGATAGGAAGCATAATGTAGTCAAACTTTGCTCGCATCGCGTTTTTTAGCTGCAAGCGGCGGGTGCCCTTTGATAGCTGAACTTCTTCGTCGTTTGGAAGATTAATCGCAATAGTTTTGCTGCCGGCGTTTGAATGACCCGCATAATAAATGACGTCGTATGCATTTAAGTCAGCATCTGTGCCCGGCATCTGCGCTTTATAGGCACTCTCAACGGGCAGGCCTCTTTGCAGTTCAGGTAAAAAAGCGGCGTATTTGGCTAAACGTTCGCTCCAAGCCATGTCTTTAAGCAACACATAAGATTCAAACGCAGTTCTATAGCCGTATAACTGGTCTTCGTAGGTCTCAATAGGACCAATAACCACATCGATAGGATTAGACTTCATGTCCATCCATGCCATATCAGACATTTGATATTCGTTGTTTACCAAAGCTTGTGCGCGCAATCTTAAGTAATCGGCAAAGCTTTTGTCTTCTGCATAATTAGCAGCTTCTAGTAATAAATTTGCTGCAGCCTGGAGTTCGTCGGTAAAATATTCGGTGTATGGAATAGCAACAAGCTCGCCCGCATCGTCTCGACGCACCATTGAATATAAGCCGTCTTTATTCGCAAAATCGGCACTCTCAAATTCTTCTTTTGTCATGTTCCGAGGATAAAACTCTGCCCCTGTTGCTTTTTCATCAAAGCCGGCTAAAAATGGTGCATCGCCATTTAACCTGTCCCATGGGCCGTAATTAATATCGGCAAAATCACGCACCTTGGCATCTTCAATGCTGGCTAAAAAGTCGTCTTTGGGCTGGGCAAAAGCTTGTTGCCAAAACAGGTCATCCATAATTTTTGAAGCATCGATAAGGAGCGACAGCATCTTCTTTTGATTGTCTGAATAGGCCGACAAGTCTGCCGTTAGCTCTACTGGATAATAGATTTCTAGTCTTGAACGCGGGACTAATAAGTTATCATCAGTGCTCACATCTTTGGTGGCGGTTTCTTCGTAGGCTTGCACGTCTGTAGCTTTTGGCCCGGTGTTTTGCTCAACCGCCTTGCCACAGGCAGTTAAAACTGCGACTGCAGCAAACGAAAGACACAGTGTTTTTATGGTATTCATAATAATTCCTCTTATTTCTACTGGGCTGTTATCATCGCACATAATAAATATTGCTTGCTTAACAAAAACCTGTCATTCCCACGAAGGTGGGAACCTCCCAAATCTACAGAAGTTGTTTAAATAATCAGCGAAATCTAAGCTTAATTGTTTGGTTAGGAGATTCCTGCCTTCGCAGGAATGACGATATGTAGCTAAAGCAAACAGAGCATTAAGCGCTTCACACAAACCCTATTTAAGCCTGCTCTGGTGGATACTCATCGTTCATATGAGAGGCGAAAGCCACATGGAAGGCGTGCTCTTGAAACACCTTAAGCCCGGTTTCTGAAAGTGCAACAAACACAGGATTTCGCTTAAGGCTGGCTTTTAAAATCGTTGCGCTCATGGTTTGTACATCCAAATCGGGTAACAGCTGAATGGCTGCTTCCATCTTAAAACCCAAACCGCCGCCCGAAAACTTCCCTGCTAAGGGACGCTCTTTAATGACCACGCGCTCTACTTTGTAATCGCTCATGAGTTTGCCGAATGAGCTTTGGAAGTAAACTAAATCGGTGGTGCGATTTCGCTTACTGAACTCTACTTTTCTTGCTCTGCATTCAGGCACAGTGAATAAGCCTTCACGGTAATCTAAAATTGCAATAACCGCTTCAGTGCCTTTAATTTCTACACCACAAATTCGCATATCAACCCTTTCTTATTATGTATTTTCTTTGCTTATTATAGTAACGCATGATGCATATGGATACTGCGTTTTGTTTCATTCTTGTCGTGCTAAACACGATATTAAACATTATTGTCCTAAAAAAATGAAAAAAACTGCAAATTTAGTGCTGTAAAATGAATGCCTTAGATTGTGTAATCTTCAATACAACTCTATAGTTAAGGCCTAGCGAATCGAATATATAACTAAGAGATAAAGGCCCCCGTTTTATGAGTTCTAATAACCCGCGCAAACACTCCCAAAAAATCGTTGATGGCACCGCACAAGCACCGAGTCGTTCTATGTTAAGAGCGGTTGGTTTTGGTGATGAAGACTTTAAAAAACCGCAAGTAGGGATTGCTTCTACCTGGAGTATGGTCACGCCCTGTAATATGCATATCAACGACTTGGCTGAGGAGGTAGGTAAGGGAGTTGATAGCGCTGGTGCGAAGAGCGTGATTTACAACACCATTACCATATCAGACGGCATCTCAATGGGTACTGAGGGTATGAAGTACTCACTTGTTTCCAGAGAAGTGATTTGCGACTCCATTGAAGCGGTATCGGCCTGTATGGGGCACGATGGCATTATTGCCATTGGCGGCTGCGACAAAAACATGCCGGGCTGCTTAATGGGTTTAGCACGCCTTAACCGACCTTCTATATTTGTGTATGGCGGAACCATTATGCCCGGTAAAAACCACACTGACATTGTGTCGGTTTTTGAGGCTGTAGGTGGTCATGCGGCGGGCGATATTCCAATTACGCAGTTAGAAGAAATTGAAAAAACTGCCATCCCGGGTGCTGGTTCGTGTGGCGGTATGTATACTGCAAACACCATGGCATCGGCTATTGAAGCCCTTGGTATGAGTTTACCCAACAGTTCAGCTCAAAATGCAATCTCTGAGAGTAAAAAGCAAGACTGCTTAAACGCGGGTAAAGCGATTGCCTACTTACTTGAACATGATATTAAACCATCAGATATCATGACTAAAAAAGCCTTTGAAAATGCAATCACTCTGATTATTACTTTAGGCGGTTCAACTAACGCAGTTCTCCATCTAATTGCGATGGCAGAGACCATTGGAGTAGAGCTTAGCCTTGATGATTTTGTTCGCATTGGTGAAAAGACCCCCGTCATTGCAGATTTGCGTCCGAGCGGGCGTTACTTAATGTCGGAGTTAATTGAAATTGGTGGTATTCAGCCGCTTATGAAGCGCTTACTCGATGCCGGTATGCTGCACGGTGATTGCATGACCGTAACGGGTAAAACTATGGCAGAGAATTTGACCACGGTAAGTGATTACCCAGATGGCCAAGACATTATTTTACCCTTTGATAAACCTATTAAAAAAGACAGCCATTTAGTTGTGCTTACTGGTAATTTGGCTCCTGAGGGCGCGGTATCAAAAATTACAGGTAAAGAAGGATTGAGCTTTACCGGTACCGCTAAAGTATTCAACTCTGAAGAAGATTCTTTTGCCGCCATTATTGATGGTGAAGTAAAAGCGGGTGATGTGGTTGTAGTTCGCTACGAAGGGCCGCGCGGTGGACCCGGCATGCGAGAAATGCTCAGCCCAACTTCAGCCATTATGGGCAAAGGATTAGGTGATAAAGTCGCTTTAATTACCGACGGGCGCTTCTCTGGTGGTAGTCGAGGTTTTGTTGTAGGCCATGTTACGCCAGAAGCCTTTGAGGGCGGGCCTATCGCTTTAATTGAAAACGGCGACAGCATTACCATAGACGCACAAAGCCGCGAAATGACTCTAAATATTAGCGAGCAAGAAATGGCAGAGCGAAAAGCAAACTGGCGCAAACCTGCTCCGCGTTATACCCGTGGTTTGTTAGCGAAATTCGCGAAAACGGTAAGCTCTGCTTCAACGGGTGCGGTAACAGATAAACCCGATTAAATAATTGAACGTTTTACAAAAGGGCGCTTTGCATAAGTGGATTTGCGCCTAATATTGACAGTATTCAACAAGCAGGTAGTAGAATGAAAAACAAAATATTAGGAAAAGCAATATCCCTTATCACTTTAAGTTCGGTGTTGAGTGTTGGCGCGTTAAGCACTGTGAGTGCTCAACAGGCGCCTGAAAGTGTGACAGCAAACGACTTTATTGAATTGTTTGCCAAATTAGGTGGTGCTCACCCTGGTATGCGAAAAGCGCATGCAAAGGGTGTTTGTGCTGCCGGCAGTTTCCAAGCCACAAGCGCAGCAAGTGAATATTCATCTTCAATCTTGTTCAGTGAAGAATCAACATCAGACGCTTTGCCTGCGCTGATTCGTTTTTCATTAGGTGGTCCAAATCCGACTGCCGATGAGCGTACACCCGGTACAAGAGGCGTTGGCATTCAACTGACCTTAGCGGACGGCAGCAAGTACAATATTACTGGCAACAATACGCCAGTGTTTACCGGCAAAAATCCCGAAACTTTTTTTGGCTTTTTAGAAACACTGCTTCCCGATGAAAACGGGAAGCCAAACCCTGCAAAAACCGGTGCTTATATTGCCGCCAACCCGAGTGTACAACCAGCTTTAGCCTACGCTCGCAGCAACCCCGCGCCCGCATCTTTTGCGCGCTCTGATTACTTTGGAATCCATACCTTTTTCTTTGAAAATGACCAGGGTGAACAAACCAAATTTAGATGGCATTTGTCGCCAGATGCAGGTGTTTTAGGCTTAACGGCAGAAGAGACTGAAAGTTTGCCGGCAGAGTTTTTAGAAGGCCGTCTCAAAGAAGAGATTGCACAAGGAAATGTTAGCTTTACGCTAACCGCAGCAATTGGAAACGAAGAAGATTCTGTTATTGACCCTTCACAACAGTGGCCTGAAGAGCGCCCTGTCATTGAGCTTGGTACATTGACCATTACAAGCGCCGGTGGAGAAGCATGTGTAAACACAAACTTCGACCCTAATGTGGTCGCAAGCGGCATTAAAACCAGCGATGATCCAGTGCTCAAAATGCGCACACCTGCATATGGTATTTCTTTTGGTAAGCGCCTGAGTAATCAGTAAACATGCAATTCTATATTTGTTGCTAGGCGCTTCTGATTGATGAGCAAAGGTATAGGTGAGAGCGAGCAATGTCCATGTGGTTCAGGGCAAGCATTTACTGCGTGCTGTGAGCCTTACATCCTGGGTAAAAGTTTGCCTCCCTCACCCGAGGCTCTCATGCGCTCTCGCTATAGCGCTTACGCCACCAAACACTATCCTTATATTTTGCTTACGTACGCTGAATCAGAAAAACAAAATCTAGATATTGAGTCTTTAAAAACCCACGACCAACAAACACAGTGGAAGCGTTTAGAAATAATAAGAGCAAAAGACAACGAAGTAGAATTCAAAGCATATTATATGTCGAGTGGCGATTATTATTGTATGCATGAGCGTTCTCAATTTGTGCAAGAAAACGAGCATTGGCTGTATCAAAGCGGGGAAATGCTGCAGCAAACAGGTAAGTTAGATATTAGCAGAAATTCAATCTGCCCCTGCGGCAGTAAAAAGAAATTTAAACGCTGTTGCGGTCGCTGAGTAAAAGTGTACAAAGTGTTCTAAAGGCCCCGTCACTTCCAAACAGGTTTAATGCTGTTGACTTAACAAAACACCGTCATTCCTGCGAAGGCAGGAATCTCCCAAATGTTGCAGTAATGCATAAATT
>CAYQMI010000139.1:0-7247 GCA_964418575.1 uncultured Glaciecola sp. | reverse complement strand
ACGTAATTTATTGCTTTTTTTTCTTCTTTTAAAAGCGGATAAACATCTATAAACCGTTGTAATCGCTTAATATATTCTTGTCGTCCTAAATGTAGCGTAATGCCACTTTTTAATTGTACTGTCCAAGCAAACCTTTCGCTTAATACTAACTGCTCAATTCGCTGCCCACTGCTGCGTAAAAGTGAACGCATATGCTGATAACCAGTAAGCGCTGTTTTTTCACTTCCGCCTGGTCCAAAAAGCACTGGAAGCGCGGGGCTGTCTAGCTTACCGTCAAAGCTGTCGCCGTATTTATTTAATAGCAAATCGTCATTCCATCGCGCCGCAGCCTGTTGCTCTAGCACATGAATATACAAGCTGCTTGGCCAACGTTTGCGAATCGACGCGCTGTATACCCAAGCTTGACGCTCTACCAACTGATGCACATTGTTAACATCAATGGCAAAAAAACTGCCGGCATTGTCTTGTCGAATCTTACTTTCCAGTGCATCCACATCAAGCATACTAATGTTGCCGGTTACCACAATGTTTTGCACGGGCAAACGTTGCTCGTCTTGCAACCACTGATAACTGCTTACTGCACCCCAAATAAGCAAAGCAATTACACAAACAAATACGCTTAAGCCAACGGGTAGTGAAACCCTGTCAGCCTCGGCGGCATTTATTGTTGTGCTTAACTCATTGCTCATCCAGCTTAAAGACTCTCCTCCAAAATTTTAAGCACCAGCTGCTGAAAACTCAAACCCGCTTGTTTTGCGGCTTTTGGCACTAAAGATTTGGGTGTCATACCCGGTACTGTATTCGATTCGAGCAAATAAAACGTACCTTCGCTATCGCGCATTGCGTCTACTCTTCCCCATCCGCTGCCTGAGAGCGCCTCAAACGCGGTTAGTGCCAAACGCCGTAATGCTAATTCTTGGTCCATGGGTAAACCCGACGGGCAGAAATATTCAGTGGTGTCGGTTTTATATTTTGCATCGTAGTCGTAAAAAACGTTAGGCGATGTCATTCGAATTGAAGGCAGCGCCTGACCATCCAAAATCGCAATAGTGTACTCTGGGCCATCGATGTATTTTTCAACCAATACATTGTCGTCAAACTCAAATGCATTTTGAATAGCCTGACTAAGCTGCTCCTGACTTTCTGCTCTGGCCATGCCAATGCTCGAGCCTTCGTGGCTTGGCTTAACCATTACCACGCCGCCTAAATCTTCTAAAATGTATTTACATTGTGAGCTGTTATGGGTTTGTTTATCAACTACGCGATACTCTGCGGTAGGTAAGTTTCTTGCCGACCAAACCAACTTGCTCAGCACTTTGTCCATGGCTAAGGCTGAGCCCAGCACGCCTGAACCAGTGTAGGGAATTTTTAACTGCTCTAATGCACCTTGGATAACGCCATCTTCACCGCCGCGGCCGTGTAAAACAATAAACGCGCGGTCAAATTTCTGCGTCGACAACTCATAAATTGGACGCTCTGAAGGGTCAAAAGCATGGGCGTCTACACCGGCTTCACAAAGTGCATTCAACACCGCTTGTCCTGATGCCAGGCTTACTTCGCGCTCGGCAGAATCACCTCCAAACAGCACGGCCACTTTGCCAAATGCCTGTACTTGCGAACTGCTTGCTTTGTTTACATCACTCACGCATGCTCCTTAGCAAGTTTGGCCATTTGCTGTGCATCACATTTAGCTGCGGCTAAAGCCTGAGCTAAATTACCGATGTTGCCTGCGCCTTGCATAAACAAAATATCTTGGTCTTGTAAAATATCCGGCAGTACATCAAACAGCTGCGAGGGCTCGCCTACATAAACTGGGTCTACTTTGCCGCGCTGGCGAATAGACCGGCACAGAGATTTGCTGTCGATGCCATCTATTGGTGCTTCGCTTGCAGCATAAATATCGAGTAGCAATAAACTGTCGACTTGCGAAAGCACATTTACAAACTCTTCGTATAAATCTCGCGTGCGACTAAATCGATGAGGTTGATATACCATCACCAAACGCCTGTCTGGCCAGTTGCTTCTTGCAGCGGCAATGGTCATAGCAACTTCAGTAGGATGGTGACCGTAGTCGTCCATCAGCGTAATGCTTGTTTGTTTTGGTGCTAATTCAAAGTCACCCAAATGCTGGAAACGTCTGCCAATGCCACCAAAGGTCGACAAGGCATCAAGAATATCTTTGTCGCTTATACCGTCGTCAGTCGCAACCGCGATTGCAGCTGTGGCGTTTAGCACGTTATGCACACCGGTTAAATTAAGCCTTACCTTAAGTGGTTCATGAGATGGGCGAGTCACAATAAATTGGCTACGGTTAACACCATACTCGATATTTGAAATCACAAAGTCGTTATGACTTTCTTGCCCGTAGGTTACATACTTACGCTCAATGCTAGGTAGTAGCTGGGTAATAATTGGGTCGTCTCCGCACAGCACTGCTAAGCCGTAGAAGGGCAAGTTATGCAAAAATTCTATGTAGGCTTGCTGCATGCGAACAAAGTCGCCTTCGTATGCTTCGAGGTGGTCGGGCTCGATATTGGTGATCACCGATACCGTTGGCTGCAAATGTAAAAACGAAGCGTCAGACTCATCGGCCTCTGCAATCAAATATTTGCTTGCACCTAACTTAGCATTGGTACCGGCACTGTTGAGCAGGCCACCAATCACAAACGTAGGATCGAGCTGTGCCTGACTGTAAATAGTCGCCAATAAGCTGGTGGTAGTGGTTTTGCCATGTGTACCGGCAATAGCGATGCCATAACGAAAACGCATCAACTCCGCTAACATTTGCGCGCGGCGTATAATAGGAATGCGCTTTTCTGTTGCTTCTAAAAGCTCTGGGTTTTGCGGGTTAATTGCGCTTGATACCACTACCAAATCGGCATCTTTAACGTGCTCGCTTTCATGCCCAAAATAAACATGAGCACCCAGGCTGCTTAATCTTTTGGTCATGCTGCTAGCATTCATATCAGAGCCGCTAACCTGATAGCCAAGGTTAATCATCACCTCTGCAATTCCGCCCATACCGGCGCCACCAATACCAACAAAATGTATGTGGTCCACCGAGCGCATTTTATGTTGCGCAGCTTCAATAGATGTTTTATTTAACGCCACGGCTCGCCTCCTTTGCAGCAAGATTTGGCTTGCCAATTAGACTGGCGCAATAATCAGCAACTTTTTGCGTTGCTTCTGGCTGACTGAGTTTTTTTGCTTTTTGTGCCATGTTTTCCCGGTAATCATTTTCTGTGAACAAGCGCGTTAAGCTTTGTTTTAATGTGCTTTCAAGCTCAGGTTGTTGAATAACAATAGCCGCGCCTTGCTTTGCTAAATTTTCGGCATTTTGCGTTTGATGATCGTCAACTGCAATGGGAAGAGGCACAAATATCGCTACGCGCCCGGCCGCTGCAACTTCGGCAACGGTTAAGGCACCTGCGCGGCAGATAACAACATCCGCCCATTCGTACGCCTGCTCAACATCTTCAATAAATTCTGTGACCATGACTTGTGGTTTGGCCTTTGATTGAACCGATTCATCTTGCTCATTTGTATGTTTAGCAACAATATTTGCGTATTCGGCGTAATCATCATTTACAGGTGCAGATTTAGTCGCACCAGTTTGATGCCAAACGTTAAACTCATGTTCGCCGCTCATTTCTTTCAGTACTTTTGGCACAATTTGATTAAGCGCAAGCGCGCCCAAACTGCCGCCAACAATTAAAACATTGAGCGCTTGTGATTGAACACTTGCTTTAGGTGTAATCTGATTAAAGCCTTCACGTATGGGATTACCTACAAAAACAGACGCTTTAGGTGCTTTACTCAACTGCGGATTCACGCTGGTATCAAAGCCGCATAACACAAGCGAAGCAATTTTAGCCAAATAGCGATTCGTTAAACCAAACACTGCGTTTTGCTCATGAAGCACAATCGGAATGCCCAAAGTGTAGGCGGCAATGCCGCCGGGGCCGCTTGCATAACCGCCCATACCGAGCACTACATCAGGTTTTAGTTTTTTTAAAATACGGCGTGCTGCAAATATCGCTTTTAGCAGTTTAAATGGCGTGGTTAACTTAACTAACAAGCCTTTTCCACGCAGACCTGCAATGTCCAAAAAATGAATATCGTAGCCAAACTTAGGCACAATCTGCGCTTCCATTTTATCGGCTGTGCCAAACCAATTTATTTGCCACTTTCTTTGTTCAAGCTCTTGAGCTACCGCTAAACCTGGGAACACATGCCCACCAGTACCGCCCGCCATAATTACAATACTAGGCATTGCTCGGCTCCTCATCAAAGCTGTCATTTACTCGCTCAGACTCAGCCGCTCGCGCTTTTGTAAGTTTCGCTTTTGCAGAGCCACTGCGCTTTTTACGAGAGATAGCCTGCACGCCTTCCACTCGCATCTCAAAATCAATGCGAATAAGCATGGCCACTGCAATACTCATCACAATTAACGAAGAGCCGCCGAAACTCACCAGCGGCAGTGTTAAACCCTTGGTGGGTAAAATACCTGAACTGGCCCCAATATTTACTGCGGTTTGGAAGCTAAACCATATACCAATACCGTAAGCGATAAAGCCATCAAATGGACGTTCATTTGCTAATGCTTTACTGCCGATTTGTAGGGCAATAATTACCATCATTAATATCAGTATTAATACGCACAACACGCCAACAAAACCGAGCTCTTCGGCAAGAATGGCAACGATGAAATCGGTATGCGCCTCGGGTAAAAATTCTAGCTTTTGCACACTATTACCTAAGCCTTGGCCAAACCATGAACCTCGCCCATAAGCCATAAGTGATTGAGTAAGCTGGTAGCCCGTGCCAAAAGGGTCGGCCCAAGGGTCCATGAAAGCGGTGATACGTCGCATTCTATATTCAGATGCCACAATCAAAGTCACCACCGCCGATAAACCAGTAAAGGCCACTGCAAAAAACTGCCATAGCTTGGCGCCAGCTAAAAACAGCAGCGCCATAGTGGTGGCAAACATCACAATTACCGTGCCCAAGTCGGGTTGGAATAAGAGCAGTGTTGCTAGCACAAAAAATACTGCCAAAGGTTTAATAAAGCCTTTTACATTTTCAGTTACCTGCTCGTAGCGGCGCACCAAATAGCCGGCTAAGTAGCAGAAGAAGAAAAGCTTGGCCGGTTCTGCCGCCTGCACGGTGATCGGGCCTACCACTATCCAGCGAGTACTGCCGTTAACAGTGCGGCCAATTACTAACACCGCCACTAAAAGCCCTACGGCTAATAACAAAAGATAAGGATTCGCGGCTCGCCAGAACGCCATTGGAATATTCATAACAATCATTGCGAAGGTTAAAGCAATAAGAATGTATATGGCGTGGCGAATAGCAAAGTGAAAAGGATTGTCGTGCAAACGCTCGGCAATAGGCATGGAAGCCGAAGTAACAATGACAAAGCCAATTGAAAACAAGGCCACAGCAATCAATACCAAGGCTAAGTTGTAGGCTCTTGGTGCTTCTACATCGTGTTTGGCAGAAAATAAATCGGCTAGCTTTTGCGAAGTCTGACTCATGCAGCCTCCCGCAAAACAGCTTGCTTAAAGCGCTCGCCGCGCTCTTGGTAATTGCTAAACATATCAATGCTGGCGCATGCAGGTGACATCAGTACCGCATTAATCTCTAACTCACTTCCTTTTGCTTGTGCCACTTTTTGTACCGCGAGGGCTACCGCTTCTTCTAAATTTTCAACTTGGGTAACGCGGCTATGTAAGTCAAAAAAAGCCTTGGCATCTTTACCAAATACAATGCAGTCGCTTACGCTTTGCTGCATCGGTATTTTTAGTAGAGACAAGTCGGCACCTTTTGCATCTCCACCCGCAATTAGAATGCTGCGCCAATCTAGGCGCCTTGCGCAAAGTAAGGCTGCAATGCAGGCGCCAAGGTTGGTTGCTTTTGAATCGTTGATATAGCGCACATTGTCTTTTTCTAATACCAGTTCGAAACGATGCGGCAGGCCTTGGTAATGCTCTAAAACTTTTAGCGCAGGCGCAAGCGGCAAATCTAAACAATGATGTATTGCCAACACAAACTGCATATTGAGCATTAAGTGAGGTAGAGGCATAGCCAATTTGCTTGCTTCTAACAGCAAACTACCTTCAAACTTTATGCCCATATCGTCTTGGCAAAAGGTTGAATCATTTTGCGCAGAGGCTGAAACGCTTGCGCCAATTGGGCATGTGTTTGCAACAGAAATACTCGGTGCGTAGGTAAAGCTGTCGTCAACATTAACTACCATCGCCTCGGCATGATTGAAAATCTGCTGCTTTGCTTTGAGATAATGCTCAAAAGAATGGTGACGGTCGATGTGATCTTCGGTCACATTTAAAATACAGGCTAAAGCCAGCGGCAAGCGCCTTGTAATATCAAGCTGAAAGCTAGAAAGCTCTAAAATAATAAAGTCTGCATCTTGGCCTAATAAATCTAAGGCACCAGTACCAAAATTACCGCCAACAAGGGCTTTTAAACCGCATGCTGACATGGTTTTTGCGAGCATATCTACTACGGTACTTTTACCATTGGAGCCTGTAACGCCAATGCATTTAATCGTATTCACCGATGCAAATATATCTAAATCGCTGATTAGCTTTTCATTTTGACGCAAAGGCGCAAGTGCAGGATGCTCTGGACTAATACCTGGGCTCAGCACGATATAGTCGTACTCGTCAAAACACGTGTTATCTTGCAAGCTTTGAAAATGAAAATGCTGGGCTGTATTGTAGCCGGTAGGCTTTATTGCAAGTTGCTTTTGAAGGCTTTCAAGGGAGAGTGCTTTTTTGTCAAAGCCAGTCACCTGAGCATGCTGAGATAATAAAAATTTAGCGCAGGAAATACCCGTCACGCCCATACCAACAACCGCGATATGTTTATCGCGATATATTGATGAGGTGGCGCAATTGACTAAGCTCATACCATTACCGTAGTTTCAAGGTGGCTAGGCCAACTAGCACTAGAATTAATGAAATTATCCAGAAGCGCACAATCACGCGCGGCTCCGGCCAGCCCTTGAGTTCGTAATGATGGTGTATAGGCGCCATTCTAAAAATGCGCTTTCCGCGTAATTTAAAACTGCCAACTTGTAAAATAACTGAGAGGGTTTCTGCTACAAAAATGCCGCCCATGATCACTAACACAATTTCTTGTCTGACCAATACTGCCAGCACACCAAGCGTTGCACCTAACGACAAAGAACCCACATCGCCCATAAATACTTGTGCTGGGTA
>CAYQMI010000138.1:0-7347 GCA_964418575.1 uncultured Glaciecola sp. | reverse complement strand
TAGATTGATTATAAGTAGATTGATCAAAAGTCGACTGCGGAATCGGGTTTTATCAGCGTCGGCATTAAACAAGTTTGAATATCATAAGCTATTTCGACTTATTTGACTCTTGCTTTATACATTTGCTAACTCAAACAATAAAGCGCTCCCACAGCGGGGAGCGCTTTATCGGTCTTACTAGCTGTCTAGATTTCTTTAAGTAACTCTTTGACTGCTCTTTCCAACTGCGGATCAACGCCCTTAGCTTTATAAGCAGGAGGATTGAACACCTCAATATCTGGTGTTGCTGGCACGCGCTCCATGTTTTCGCCGGTTTCTTTTACCCACCAGCCTCTAAATGGCATGCGCACAAAGGAGCCGTCAACCAAGCCATAGCCGCCGGTGCTAATAACTGCGCCAAAAGTTGGCCGGCCTACTAGTTTACCTATACCGAGTGCTTTATATGCATGAGAGAAAATTTCAGCGTTGGAGTAGCTATTTTCGTTACTCATCGCAATCGATGGCTTAGTCCATGCTGAAAGCGGAAGGCGTTCGGCAAATGGATAGCTATCTTTAAATTTATCATGGTTTTTAACGATATCGTCAGTGGCGCCTCTAGGAATGGTGTAAGAGTGCTGTTTTACATTAAGTACCGCCATGAGGTAGTCGGTTGTCCAGCCACCGCCATTGTAGCGTACGTCAATAACAATGCCGTCTTTTCCGTAGCCGGCTGCCATGAGCTCGCGCTCAAAACGTTCAAAGCTGCTCCAGTTCATGCCTCGAATATGCAAGTACCCTAACTTACCCTTGGAGAATTGATCGGTGAGTCTACGGCGTTCTTCTACCCAGTCGTCGTAAAGCTGTGCGCTTAAGGATGCAGTAGGCCAAATGACAACTTCTTTTTGCTCACCGTCTCTTTGTACATTTAACAGCACGGGGGTGTTGACCGTATCGAGTAGTAAGCTGTAAAAGTTCTGTTGGTCAATATTTTGCTGGTTTACCGCACTAATAATATCGCCAGCAATAAGCTTGCTATCTACTCTATCTGCAGGGCTATTGGCTAGCACGCGTTTTATCTCAAAGCCTTGTTCGGTATGCAGGCCTTCAATGCCCAACAAGCCAGTCCTTTGTGATTGCGTTTGCTTTTGATTTTCACCTCTTGCCATACCCATATGACTGGCATTTAGCTGCCCAAGCATCAGGTTAAAAATATACTGGAAGTCTTCTTTAGTAGATGCTTTTAATGCTAGCGGGCGATACTTGTCGCGTAGCGCTTGCCAATCTTTGCCATGGAATTTAGGGTCATAAAAGCCTGCATTTAATGCTCTCCAGCCCTCGTCAAATATTTGCGCGCGCTCCTGCGCGTAATCAATATTCACTCGAGAATTCACATTTAATGCTTCGACCTTGTCGCTTTTAGTATCAATTCGGTTAATTTGGCCGCCTTTGGTAAGTGCAAAAAGGTGTTTGCCCGACTTATCAAGAATAAGCTGCGATGGCTCTTTGTTACCGCCAATAAGCGTAGATTTGTCTTCGCCATCCCATTTAATCTTGTAAAGATTCTCTTCAACTTTAAAGTTCTGGCGTCCGGCACCGCCTGTCACGTAATAAACATGTTCGCCGTCTTTATCAAACAGCATTTGTGTTTCGTTACCCGCAAAAGACGTTACTTGTTCTAGGCGCTGATAAATGCCGTCAAAATCAATTTGTACAGCTTCAACTTGCGCGGTTTCTTCTTCTTTGTCGTCGCCTTCCTTATCGTCTTTTTCTTCTTTTTTGCTTGGCTTATCATCGCTTTGTTCCATGCGTCGCCACTCCTCTTTAGAGCGCTGCCAGTCTTCTTCAGTTAGCCATGCAAACCAAATATCGGCATCACCGTTATTGCGCATCGACACAAAACCTAGCTTAGAGCCATCGGCACTCCAGACCGGGTCGCTATCGTACTTAGGATGCATGCTTACATTGACTGGCTTTGAAGAGTTGTCGGCGGCATGAATATAGACTTCTTCATTGAAGTTTAAATCAGACAAAGAGTACGCTAGCCATGCGCTGTCGGGGGACCAAGATACTCTCGAAGGAATGTCCCATCCATCTAATAACTTTTCTGGGTCACTAATGCTCGCTTCACCACCTTTTTCATAGGAGATATTTGCGCTAATCAGTACGCCGCGATCTTGGCGATACGCTATGCGCTTGCCATCTGGAGATACTACCGGGTCAAACTCTTCCTCGGCTGTATCGGTTAATCGCGTAACTTTATGTTTAAGTGAGCTAAACATATTGGCTTGCTCAGGATCATCAGAGCTAAGCAAATATAAGTCGTTTTGACCTTCACGGTCTGATACAAACACCAGCGCTTCATCGCTTAACCAAGTAAGGTCACGGTCTCTCGCAGGCCCAGTCGATAAAGCTACGCTGCGCTTATCGTCTTTGTCGTTGCGCGTAAGATATACATCACCTCGTAAAACATATGCCGATAGTTTACCGTTTGGCGATACTGCATATTCGTCCACATCATTAGTCATGCTTTTAGCAACTTGTGGGTCAAATCTAAAGTCACTGCTTACATCTATATTAATCGTGCTTTGTGTTTCGCTTTGCGTGTCAAAAGCAAAGACCTGATCGCCGGCTTGATACACAATTTGCGTACCGTTTGATGTGGTGCTGAAGTGGTTTACGCCAAATTCAGTGTCATAAGTCACTTGGTCGGTGTCACCATTTAAATCAACGGTGTGTATGTTGTACTTCCCTGAGCGTGAGGAAACAAAATAAAGACTATCGTTGTTTATCCACTTTGGCATAAAGTCATTGCCATTGAATGTGGTTAACTGCGAGTAAGTGCCTTCTTCTATGTCGTAAATCCAAATATCGCGGTTTGCAGGGCCTCGGTAGGCTTCTCGTGATATTCTGCAGGTTCCTCTTACAAATGCCACTTTAGTGCCATCGGGGGAGACGATTGCATCAAAGCCAAGTGCATCCATAAAACGCGACTCTGTTTTATTGCCATTGGCGTTAACGCTTAGCACTTCCCACTCGCGCTCAACTTGTGCATACGTGCGGCGGCTGTTAAATAAAACTTCGTTGTTGGCGGTGAAGCTTATTACGCGGTCATTAGCGGAATGATAGCTCAAGCGTTTAGGTGTACCGCCGTTTGCTTCAATCACAAATACATCGTCGTTGCCAAAACGGTCGCTGCTAAACGCTAACATACTGGCATCTTGTGACCATGTAGGGTTACTTTCGTAGCCCTCATGTATCGTCAGGCGGTCAGCGCGGCCACCGGTGCTTGGTACTGTCCAAATATCGCCCTGATAAGAAAATGCAATCTGCTCGCCATTGGGGCTGATTTCTGTTTGCAAAATAAGAGGAGAGGCCGCACTAGCTGTTGATGCCGCCAGCGCTAGGCTAATTGCGAGTAACTTCATTGTAATCCCTAATATATTGTTTTAATTCGTGAACGAATTGGCTAACAAGCTTTGATTTAGAAAGGCTTAAAACCTTATGGTGCGAACTTGTTCTTGAAAGCACGCTTTCACATGCCTTACTTGACTGCACTTTTTCGTTCACTAAAAATATTCTCAATTCTCATACGCAAAAAAGCGAGATTCATGTCAAAAATCTCGCTTTTTACTGTGTTTTATCTGCAGGCTAATTTAGTAGCCTCGGTTAATATTAGTGAACCCAGTGATAACGGTGTGCTTTGTCTTCCATTTGCTGACGGGTTTCTTCAGGCATAAATAATGCGTTGTCAGTTTCAAAGAAGAAGGGTTGACGGGTTTTATCACTGCCAAGTTCATTCATCGTGGCAGTTTCAAAGACGCGGCCGTTAATGACCGTGTGCGTAACAAATTCACTGCGTCGAATATCACTCATTACATCACCGTCAATGACCGCTAAATCAGCAAGTTTTCCCACTTCAATACTGCCAATGCTCTTGTCCATACCTAAATGTACAGCAGCATCAATGGTGCCTCCGCGCAGGGCTTCAAATGGCGTAAAGCCGCCTTGATGCATTATCCAAAGCTCCCAGTGTGAGCTTAAGCCCTCACGCTGACCATGTCCGCCAATCATGACTCTTACGCCTTGGTCTCGCAGGGTTTTTGCATATTTGGCCACCTCAACATGGTTATACTGATTGTCAGGGGCGGTTTGTCGGCGTATTGCGCGTCCATCAACAATAAAGTTGGGTACATAGCGCAACAAACGCTCGTTTTTCCATACTTCATCGCGATCGTAAAAATACATTTCACCTGCTAAGCCACCGTAGGCTACCGAGAACGTTGGAGTGTAGCCAAATTCAGTTGCAGCCCAAAGCTGCGTTAAATCGTTGTAGCCACGTGCGATAGGAATGTTGTGCTCTAAACCTGTATGGCCGTCTACCAGCATAGTAATATTCTGTTGATATTTACCACCGCCCTCTGGCATAACCATCATTTGCTGTTTGTCGGCAGCTACCAAAACCTGTTGGCGTTGGTCGCGACGGGGTTGGTTATAACTTTTTACCGAAATTGCACCTAAGTCTTTTAAGCGCTGCACATGATAAAACGCATCGTCGTAATCATTCACAATCGCTTTAAAGTTAAGTGCCTCTGCCCCGTATAAAATCGTACCCGTTGAATAAATACGAGGGGCTACGATTTTGCCTGCACGCTGCAGTTCAGCCGCTGCCATGATTTCGGTGGTGTCATTTGAGGGGTCGTGAATGGTGGTGATACCAAAGGACACGTTTGAGTATTGATCCCAATTTTGCTGAGGAATGATTTCGTTACTTCCTTGTGGGCCATGAGCATGCGCTTCAATTAAACCGGGAATGATGCTTTTGCCAGTGGTATCAACAATCAAGGCGTCGTCAGGAATGCTGATATCGCCTTTTTTACCTACTGCGGTGATGCGATTGTTTTCAATCACAATCACGCCATCTTCAATCACTTCTTGCTGATTGTTTGCGTCGCGCATGGTGATCACTTTACCGCCGCTTAACACGGTTACCCGCGATGGTTTATCAAATACATGCTTAAACGAAAGATTTACGCCTTCGCTAAGTGGTTCTGGCATTGCATCAGCATCTTTGGTATCGCCTACAAATGCGAAGGCTTGGTCAAGAGCACGCTCAAAATAACGCGGACCATGCGACCAACCAACTGTAGAGCTGTTGTCGCGCCAAGTCATGTAATTACCTGCACGAGCGGAGAGCTGCTGCACGGGGAGGGACTTCATATCAGGACCAATGGTGAGGCGTTTGCCTACTTGGGTAAATGGCATGACATAGGTGTTGTATTGATGCACAAATGCCAAAAACTTCTTGTCAGGAGAAAGTCGGTACTCACTTACTTTATCAGCGCCGTACAAGTGCTCTTGTTTATCTTCCCCATTTAAATCAACACTGACAAACTGCGTTTCAGGGTAGGCAGCCGATACCGATTCAGTAAAGTACACTCTGTCGTTACCCGCAGTAAAGTGAGGTTCTATGCCGCGTTTTGAAACCAAAGTAGTGGTCTCTTTGTCTAAATCAAGTACATATAAGCCAGGCTCATTGGAGTACTGTGGGGCCAGTAAATAGCCGCCAGTGACTTTACGATAGGCAATCATTTCACCGTCGGTAGAAAAGCTCGGCTCTATAAAATGGCCAGGTTCAGTATTTACAACCTTTCCCCTGCCGCCTCGAGCAGATACGACTCTAATACTGCCAAGTTCCTGATCATTCCAGGTGGTGTAAACAATTTTTTTACCGTCTTGAGAATAACGCGGATAATATTCGTCGTGCTCGTTTTGCCTGGTCAAGCGCTCAACTTCGCCAGACTTTACGTTTTTAAGATATAGCTTGCCCAATGCTTGAAACAATATCGATTTACCATCGGGTGATTTTTGCGCCCAGCGAATGGCTTTTACATCAAATTCATCAGGGGCAACATCTACCTCAAAACGAAGTGCATCTGCGTATTTCATTTCAGTAGAGACGTTTACATCAAGAGTTTGCAAAGACTGATCGTCGATGCTTAGTTTATGAAATTTACCGCCGGTCCAAAATACGATGGCATCGCTTTTTGGCGTCCAGTCAAAATACGCAAAATAACCTTCGGTTCCGAAACCTTCCTGCATATCGCGTTCAAGCTCTAAAAATAAGGGCTTTTCGAGGCCGGTTTCGAGTTCTTTTAAAAACAAGCCAGTTTTGTTTTTGACGCGGCGAACAAAGGCCACATATTTTCCATCTGGCGATGGGGTAGGCACTACTGCGCCGCCCGTGCCGGTGATAAAGCGCTCTTCTTCACCGCTTTCTCTGTCGTAACGAATAATGGCAAAGATTGATTTTAGCGGGTCTCGGTTGTAATCAAAGCCAGAGCCTGGGGAGATATCTTGAGTGTAATAAATATAGCGTCCGTCGGGAGAAAACACTGGGTCGGCGATATTTTGTTGCTCAACTTTGCCATTTTCACGCTCTTTAATGGCAATACCGCTGCCGCCAGAAACATGATACATCCATATCTCACCGGCAGGGATACTGCGCGATGACATAATGCCCTTAGTTACAACAAGGTATTCGCCATCGGGAGACCATTTTGGTGCATGAATGAGGTGCTCTTTTTCCGTAGTGACTTGCGTGAGGTTTTTACCGTTGATATCCATCAGCCACACGTTTGATAAACCATCGCGGTCTGAAATAAAGGCGATTTTGCTGCCATCTGGACTAATAGATGGATGCAGGTTCCAAGCAAAGTCTTGGGTAAGCGCTTTTGCTTGACCGCCATTAGCGTCTACGATAAATATATCGCCTAGCATGTCGAATACAAACTGCTTACCGTCGGGGCTAAGGTCAAGGCTCGACCATGTGGTTTCGTCAGTATTTATTGTTACCGAGTTCAACTCAAAAGGCGGGTTAAGAATATCCCACTTTTCGTCTTTCGCTTGTGTTGCAGTATCACTCGTTGGACTTTGTGAATTGGTATCTTGCGCAAAAGCAGGTAGTGCCAGACTAAAGCAAGAAGCCACCATAATAGATGAGAGAAGTTTATTTATTTTCATAGGATCTTATTGTTGTTAACACATTGTGTATTTGTCGTCGCTAACAACAATAAAGGCTATTGTGCTTTGGTGCAATACTGACCCTAGTTAAGCTTCTGCAAAAAATTAGCATGGGCAGTATTTATAAAGAAAAGATTAAAGGACGAAGCTTAGAGGCTAAGTGCGCAAACAGAGCTGTCGTTTTGACAAAAAAGCCGCAAATCTTGTTATCAGATTTGCAGGCTCTTTTCATTTGCAGTGCGTATTACATGCCGTATTTTTGCAGGGTATCAGCATAGCCTTGGCTATTTTTGTAGTCTGCCAAGGCTTCGTTAAAATCGCTAACATGTTCTTTTGTTACCGAAGCTT
>CAYQMI010000137.1:0-7622 GCA_964418575.1 uncultured Glaciecola sp. | reverse complement strand
ATTTACACTCGAGATACCGTTTCTTTAGACGGTCAATGGCGCTATTTGGTAGACCGTTATCGTGTAGGCTACCTTAACTATCACAACAAAGTGTATGAAGACCACCCGCCGGTAAATAGAGCGGCATGGCAAATGGATGCCAAATCTCAAGGCTCTCACGATCTCATTGAATACGATTTTGATACCGCAGGACAAATGCACATTCCGGGTGACTGGAATACCCAAGATCAAGAGCTACGCTTTTACGAAGGCAATGTGTGGTTTCGTAAAAAGTTTGACGACCCTCGCAATCACAAGAGTAATGAATCTGGCGACAAACGCGTAATACTGTATTTTGGAGCTGCCAATTATAAAACCTATGTGTATCTTAATGGCGAGAAACTCGGCGAAAACATCGGAGGCTTTATTCCCTTTGAATTTGAAATTACCGAAAAACTCAAAGCGCAAGACAATTCATTGGTAGTTAGAGTAGAAAACTACCGCTCACTTTCTACCATCCCTACCTCTAATAAAGACTGGTGGAACTACGGAGGCATCACCCGCAGCGTTAAACTCGCCGTATTATCTCCTACCTTTATTCGCGATTATCGCATTGCACTGACCTCACATACCGACAAATCGGTGAGTGCCAGCGCCACCCTCGATGGCAACAAAGCAAATCAAAAAGTTACCTTAAGCATTCCCGAGCTAAATATTAGCGAAGAGGCTGTGACAGATAGCAGTGGCACTGCAAATTTTGCATTTAATGTTGCTGATGCCACCCTGTGGTCACCCACTGCGCCGCAACAATACGAAGTAACATTCAGCACCGAACTTGATAGCTTAAGCGACAAGGTTGGCTTTAGAACCATTGCCACTGAAGGAAAAGACATTGTATTAAATGGTGAAAAAGTCTTTTTACGCGGTATTTCGATACATGAAGAATATGCCGTAGAGGGCGGCGGGCGCGTGAAATCCGCAGATGAGGCAAGAGCACTGCTGATGCTAGCAAAAGAGTTAAACGTCAACTTTGTTCGCTTGGCGCACTACCCTCATAACGAACACATGGCGCGCATAGCCGAAGAAATGGGTTTACTGGTATGGTCTGAAATTCCCGTCTACTGGGTAATAGACTGGACTGGTGAAGGCGTATACGAGAATGCTGAAAATCAACTAACGCGCTTAATCGAAAGAGATAAGAACCGCGCGTCGATCATTATCTGGTCAGTTGCCAACGAAACACCAGTGAACGATGAAAGAACCGAATTTATCAGTCGTTTGGTATCTCACGCCCGTTCATTAGACAACACGCGCTTGGTTAGCGCCGCCTTGCTGCCACATCAGGGCAAAACCAACGAAACACCAGTAATAGACGACCCACTCGGTGAGGTCTTAGATATTGTAAGCTTTAATGCCTACTATGGATGGTACAACGGCATGCCCGATATTATCGATAAAATTAATTACACCATTGAGTACGACAAACCGGTAATCATCAGCGAATTCGGCGCAGGCGCAAAGTTTGGAAAACGCGGCGACAAAACTGAAAGATGGACCGAAGACTATCAGGCCTGGTTGTATGAGGAGAGCTTTAAAATGCTTGAAAAAATCGATGGCTTTAGCGGCACATCGCCTTGGATACTAGCAGATTTCCGCTCTCCTAAGCGCATGTTACCTATTATCCAAGACGGCTGGAACCGCAAAGGTGTGTATTCGGAAAAAGGTGAGAAGAAGCAGGCATTTTACATATTAAAAGACTATTACGATAAGAAAGATGCTGAAGCACTAACGAAGTAATATTGACCTTCACCGAGATTTCCGCGCAGGCGGAGATCTCCAATCACTCCCCCAATTTATCCGCGTGTAACTCAGAAAAACAATTACACTTGTGTCAAAAACCTCTCTTCACTAGTATAACTTTCAACCATCACTCAATGATGCGAGCGTTATAGCGAAAAACGCAGTATGTTTTTTTAAGTGCTAAAATACCCAGTAAAGATGAAGGATATGCGATGAAAACAACAATACAGCAGTATTTAGCAATTATGATTGCCTTAGTTTTTTGCACGCAAGCAGTTGCCCAAAACAATTCAGATGAACCTACCCTAAATACTAACGACATCAATAACTATGTGAGTGAAATCACGAACGTCGTTTGCCCCTTTAAAGAAGACATCGACTATGAACCCGAGAGAGTTCGCTGTGGTTTTATCACCGTGCCCGAAAATCGAGAAGTGCCTGATAGCCGCTTTATTCGAGTTGCTTATACTCAAATAATAGCTGAAGCGAATTTAGAAGATGATGACGACTCGAGCTCAGAAGATGACGAAGAAGTATTAGAAGCAAGAGCAGATCCCATTATTTATCTTACAGGCGGCCCTGGCGCAGGTATGGAGTTTTACGTTGGTCGCTTTTTAGAACATGACATCACAAAAAACAGAGACTTGTATATTCTTAATCAACGGGGCATTGGAGACTCTGAGGAGCTATGCCCTTATTACAACGCGACCAGCCGTGAACTGGTGCTAGCAAAAAATTTAAAAGAAGGCGAAGTGGAAGACGCGCAACGCATGAAGGCTTGTTTTGCGGCTGCCGCGAAACGTGGTGTCGACCTCACAGCATACAATACAGTAGAGAACGCAAGAGATGTGAAAGCACTGCGCCAAGCCTTAGGATTTGAGACATGGAATGTATGGGGCATAAGCTATGGGAGTCACTTAGGACAAATGCTGGTTAACATCGACCCTCAAGGTATACGCGCTTTAGTGCTTGATGCAATCGTGCCCAACGACTTAGGCGATTTAATGCGTATCCACCGCTGGCTAGCGCGCAATCACGCCAATATATTTGGAGAATGCGAGAGGCAAGAAAATGCAATTTGCGATGGCTTGGAGGAAGCTTATTATGCTGCTGGAAATTCATTAATTGCAGATCCTGTAACGGTTGATGCTTTTGATAAAGAGTTATATCCCTCTGGACAAGCTACTGTGACACCGCTTTTTGCCATGTTTGCTCCCTTCGCCATGCTGTACGAACAAGACGAACACCCTGCCATACCGTCTGTAATGCGCAGCATTATCGCAATTGCTGCAAACCGAGACCCAGAAGTTTTTCAAGCGCTAGCAAATAGTGATGAGGTGTTTTCAGGGATTTCACAGGGCATGGGCAGCGCAATAAGGTGTAACGATGGTTACATGGCAGCGGAAGCGAACGTAGCTCAACAAGACCTACAAGAAAGCTTTGGTTTTAATGAAGGTGCATTTACCGCTGAAGGTTCTCAGAAGATGGCACAAGCTTGTGTTGACGCAGGTTTGCCACCGCGAGATCGTAGCGACTATCAATTGATTCAGACCGATATTCCAACTTTAGTGGTTAACGGTGATTGGGATCCAATCACACCACCCCCTCTCGCTGAACGCATCGCGCCTGGGTTCAGCAATGGTCGCCTTATTATTGTTCCATATGCAGGTCACGGCCCTACTCGCTCGATGCCTGAGTGTGCAGCGCAGGTTCTTACCGACTTTTTTGATGATCCCTCCCAAGACATTAACGCGCTCGACGCTTCGTGTCTTGAAGAAGGCGCTGAGCCACCAGAGTTTTTAGACTATGTACAAACACACATGCCAATAAAGTTAGCTGCTAGAGCAATGGATGAACCGAAGAACTTGGCGGGCCCTGCTTTCTTTGCTTCAGCACCTATCGTGGTATCTCTGTTTGGCTTAATTATGATTTCATGGGGAGCGATAAGCAGACGATTCAGCTCTAGCACCATGCCTGAGCCTAATATTGGGCCAGCTGGCCTTAGACTTATGGTATTTTTAAGCGCCTTAGTTTTGTTAGTAGGTGTTGGCCTTGTGGGTGGGGGGGTTGCACAAACCTTCGAAATCAGTGAAATAAGTATTTTAGCGGGTTTTGCACCGCCAGCAGGTATCGGCGCATTGCTGGTTTTATTGGCAGGCTTATTAGGATTGCTAAGCGTTATTAAGAGCGTAAAAACCTACAAAGAAGATGGTTTAAGAAAGCGCTCATTAATCGGCTTTATTTTGATTGGCCTGATGGCGGTAATGTTAAGTATTTGCTTTGTTATATGGGGAATTACGCCTTGGTAATCTAAGCATAAATAAATCCCCTCTCAAAGTCAGACAAACACTTGGGGGGGGAATGCTAAGCTATCAAATTAATTAGCTTGGTGTTGTTTATGGCTTAAAAACAAAAGTCCAATCAATAGCCCCAAAAGGAGTCTGCATGCCATATCAAGAGCTGCAAGAGTACAAAAACAATGCGAGCTATTTAAAAGTAGGCGCACATAATATTGCCTACTGGAGGCATTTTGCTACCGAAGTAAAAAGTGAAGGTACTGTGCCTACCGTATTGTTTATTCATGGCTTTCCGAGTGCAGCATGGGACTGGCACAATCAGTGGCATTTTTTAAAAAACGAGTTTGATGGTCAGGTTAATTTAATTGCTTTTGATTTACTCGGTTTTGGCTTGTCTGATAAGCCTGCGCCCTATTCTTACTCTTTAGTTGAGCAGGCATCTATTGCGGAGAGTTTGATTAAGTATTTGAAGATAAAGCACTGTCACGTTCTTGCCCACGATTATGGAGACTCGGTTGCCCAAGTTTTGCTGCAAAAACATGATGAAACAAAACTCGCCTTTGATATAGATAGCGTTTGCTATTTAAACGGAGGATTATTTGCCGAAAGCCACCGCCCTTTGCTGACTCAAAAGCTTTTAAAAAGTAAGTTGGGGCCCCTTGTATCTAAGTTCATGAGCAAAGGCTCGCTCAAGAAAAGCTTTCACAAAATATTTGGACCTAACACTCCACCTTCAGACGCCGAGATCGAGACGATTTGGACTTTGTTAAATCATAATGAGGGTATATCGGCTTTGCATTATCTGCTGGCCTATATTGATGAAAGGCATTTGTATCGGGATGCTTGGGTAAGCACTATGCAGACAACTAAGGTGAAGCAATATTTCATCAACGGAATTCACGACCCTATCTCAGGCAAGCATATGCTCAAAAAATTCGAAGCATTAATACCAAATGCAAAAGCAATGGGCATTGAATATGGGCACTATCCACAGTTAGAAAATCCACAGCTTATTGATGCACTATTTCTTGAATTTATAGATGCAGTGCGCGCGTCCTAAGTCCATTGGATTGTTGCGCAATGCTCTATTTGTCAGCATACTCTCCATCAATTAATGGCGAATAATCTTTTTAAATATACCTATGTCAAATAGTCAGAAAAATACGTCAGCGTGCACTCTCTCACTAAAAGTCAGAGTCATCATCGGCATATTATCTCTTCCCTCGTTGCTTTTAGCGGCCTTTCTTATCAAGACGGCAAAGGATGGTTTATGGGATACGGTGGGCGCATTTGAAGTGATTTATGCCGCTGTTGGAATTTTTGCCGCTTATATTGCATTAAGTGGTAAACGATTTTTTTAAACCAAACACATTTTGCAGATACAAAAAGACCGCTCTAATGGCGGCCTTTCATTCAATTAAGCAACAAATTAAACACTAGTTTGGGTCGTTAAAACTCCCAAGAATAACCCAAGCTAAATTCAATTCCTTCCTCTTCAAACAACAAATCTAGCCCTTCTTGAGTGATTTGCTTGTCTTGATTTAAGATATTTTTCACACTAAATTTAATAGATGACTCAAAGTTAGGGAAATAGGTGTAAATTAAATCTAAAGAGTGAAAGGTTTCTTCCTCAGCGTCTTGGTTACCACGTGTACCCGGCACAATAATACGCGGGCCGAATGCGTTATACACAAGTGTTGCGGTATGTTCACCGTTGTCTGAATCGTAACCAAGCTGTAGATTTGCTACCCATTCTGAGTGGCCTACTAAACGGCGCTGGTTGTTTGTGACAATGTTTGACGCACTCGTCGCATCTAAAGCGTCAAGTACTTGTCTTTCAAATAAAGAAAGCTCACCGTCATCGACCGCTCCCAAAGTCACTTCTGAATCAGACAGAGTTAGATTACCGCTGATATAGAAATTGTTGAGTTTGTCGGTTACGAAAGTAAAGTCTTGTAAAAACTCCATTTCTATACCGTACAACTCGCCCGTTTCGCCATTAGCCGTCAGCAAATTAGGCGCAGCCCCACCTACTGTGGCTAGCTCAACAAGCTCAATTGGGTTTGTTATATCCTTATAGAACAAAGCTACTGACACATTATTGCCGTTTGCCATGTACCATTCCCAGCGAAAATCAACGTTGTCGAGTTTTGAGCTTATCAACAATGGTGAACCTCGCACTAAGAATTCGGTGAGTGGGTCAATAAAGAACGTTGTGCTAATGTCACGCAAATCCGGTCGAATCGAGGTTTGACTCACATTCAACCTAAATTGCATTTCGCTGCTCATCAAATAAGTCACTGCCAAAGATGGGAAAAAATCATCTTCTTGGAAAGCAATGTCCTTAATTTCATCACCTTCAATAGAAAAGGTGTTTGCGTGCGCTGCAAAAGGAACAGAAATTTGCCTAAAGTCCTCGTACCGAGCACCACCACTAATACGCCAAGTATTATCGATAAACGCATCCGCTAAAAAGTAGTAAGCGTCGATTTTTGTACCCGCAGCATATTTGTCCCCATCAGATACTCCTGACTCCAATATACCCGCACCTGTGCTGCTGTTATAAAACTCATCACTAAGCAGGTTTTCCGATGAGAAAATTTCATTAACTCGGTCACCAAAGGTACTTGCATCTGCAATTGCTCTGTGGGGAACAGCAATTGAGAGGTTGTCTGCCACTCGCGCTTTCTCAAAGAAATCGCCCCCAACCTTAAACTCAAGCTCTAAATCTTTTAAATAAAGAGGGTATCCAAAGTTCCAACCGAGAGAATCCGACACATCCCGCAAGGTTTGCCAATCGCGATTTACGCTTGTTGCAGACACATCTTGTAGTTGCTGACTCTCTAATACACCATCATCAAAATTCAACTGATAAATAAGGTCTAAACTACCCGGTTGTTGACGACTGGCACGACTTGTACCGTAATACCAGTCAAAGTAGGTATTTTCTAATTCCGGGAAGTTGTGCGTACCTTTAATTTGATTTGAATTCATTCGACGTTCTTCAAAGAGCATATCCACACGAGATAATTCGCGCTCTCCAAACTCGGTCTCGTTAACGTCCACAAAATCTCTTACGCGAACGCGATCTCGCATGTCATGCAAAATGATGTTGGTAATATCTATGCGGTGGTTGGAGTTATATTCATAACCCACGTTGAACATACCGCTCCAATTTACATTTTGTTCTGTCGAGGTGCCCTCAAAGCTCTGAGCAAAACATTTGCCGTCAGCGACGCGGTTATCGGGCAGGTCTGAACAACCAACCGTGCCTAGAGTAGTGCCGTTGAACTGCTCTTCAACTTCCCAGCTATTATCGTAAGAGATAGTAGAAATAAAACCAATTTCACCCTCATCGCCAACGCTGTAAACATTACCCACTGTCAACCCTAAACCAAAATCAGGGTCAATACTTTTTGGATCTGGACCAATATCCCAAAACATTGAATTGAGCATATTCTGCCGCTCAGTTAAGCTAAGCGGGAAGTTAGTGCTACCCTCAATGCCATCATCTGACTGCGCTTGCTCGAGATTATTATAAATGAT
>CAYQMI010000136.1:0-7926 GCA_964418575.1 uncultured Glaciecola sp. | reverse complement strand
TTTAAGCTTTAAACCCTACACCATCTTACGTAACAAATGCCCCGTATTGAGAGATAATAAGCGCCAACACCCTATTGCGCCCAGTATACCTACCACAACTGCGCCTACGGTAGGTGCAATCGCCCAATATTCGACGTGTAATGAGGGCGGCATTTGAAACACAGCGGTTTGTAGCATGTATAAACTGAACTCGTTTGCAAGCGCTGCCATGAGACCAGCTACGGTTCCGATAATAACGAACTCATTTATTACGCTAAATCGGATACTTCGTCCTTTCAGGCCAAGGGTGCGTAAAATGGCCAGCTCTTGTAATCGTTCATCCATGCTTGCCTGTACTTGAGCAATCAAGACTAATGCGCCTGCAATCAATACAAGCACCAAAATAAACTCAACGGCCATTGATACCTGCTCAATGATTTCACGCAGTTGCGTAATTCTAGCGTCAACGTCGAACAAGGTGACACTGGCAAACGGTGCCATAATGCGCGATATCTCAGATTTACGAGATTCGTCTAAGTTGAAGCTTGTAATATAGGTTGCGCTAAAGTTTTCCATTGCTTTGGGGTGAAGCACAAAAAAGAAGTTAGGCTGTAAGGTTTGCCAATCTACCTCACGCATGCTGGTTACCGTGGCGGTAATCACTTCGCTGCCTAAATTAAATGTAAGTTCATCGCCGAGTTCAATATCCAGTCTACCCGCTACTTCCGTTTCAATAGAAAGCGGCACTGGCTCGCCCTCTTGCCAGTTGTCGTGCCATTGACCTTCAACAATGACGTTGCCAGATTGTAGCTCTGTGCTCCAACTTAAATTCGCTTCTCGGCCTAAGCCTTGCCGACCTTCGTTGGCAACTTCCTCATCTTCTTTGGTCACGTCGGTACGGATTTTTTCTTCATTGATTGAGACAAATCGTCCGCGCGCAACAGGATAGAACTTTTCGTACTTAACGTTGTTAGCCGTAAAGTGCTCTTTAAGGCCCTCTTTTTGCGCTTCGGTCACGTTCGAAATGAAGTAATTAGGCGTCCCTTCTGGTAATTGATCGCGCCATTGTTTAACCATGTCGTTACGCATCACAAGTACAACCAAGAGCAACATAATGGTTATAGCAAAGCTAATAAGCTGCACAGAATTACCCATTGCACGGCGTCGTATTCTAGCCCATGCCAAGGTCCACGCGCCCATGCTGCCGCTACCTAACTTACGGCCAATCATAATTAATAAGTAAGTCATGCCTAGCAAACTGATTACCAACAGTATGCCTGAGGCAAATAAAATACTGCTTATTTTGAGGTTTTGGCTGTAAGTCCACATAAGTAAAAACACAGCGCTACCGGAGAACACAAATTGCAAAGCGCGAGACGACAAAGTTGCTTGAATGTCTTTACGCAGCACCCGAAGTGGCGGTACCGAAAAAAGTTGTAACAAAGGATATAAAGAAAATAAAAGCGCACACGTCACGCCGGTGAATACAGCAATTCCTAAGGGCCGCCAGTACCATGTATTAAGGGCTACCTCTACCTGCCCTGCAAGCAAGGTAACAACCGCCTGCTGAATTAAATAGCCTGCAATAACGCCTATCGTGATACCTAGTGCAGTGATAAAGCAAATTTGTATCAGGTAAATTTGTCTTACCATAGACTTACTTGCGCCTAGTGTCTTCATGATCGCCACAGGGTCAAAATGACGTTGGCTATAGCGCTGCGCCGCGACCGCAATCGAGACTGCTGCAAGCACGATGGCTAGCAAACTCGCCAGTAAAAAGTATTCCTCTGCTCTTGCGATTGAGCGCCCTATCGGCGATTCATCATCTTCAATACTGGTCCAGCGATGAATTTCGCGGTTCATCTGGGGGCGCAGCCAATCATAATAATCTTCGAGAGTAGAGCTATCTCCGGTGAAGTAATACTTATAACTCACTCTACTGCCCGGGCCGGTTATGTTGGTGGCAGCAATATCTTGTGCAGACATTAGTAGCATCGGGTCGGTATTGAAGACACTAAAGCCAGCGTCAGGGATTTCACTTAATATTTCTGTGACTTTCAGGGTCGCGTCCCCTACTTCTATATCGTCACCTTTTTCTATATTTAGGAGCTGGTATAAACGGGAGTCAATCCAAACTTCTCCAGGCGCCACGCTTTTATTCGCTTGCTCACCGAGTCCAAAGGCAATATCGCTGATTTTTACACTGCCCTTTAGTGGATAGGCAGTATCCACCGCGCGTAAATCAGAAAGCGCCAATTCATCGCCAGCAAATACCATGGAACGCGTGGATAATTGGAAAGCAGTATTTAGCCCTCTACTTTTCGCTTCGTCTATCCAAGCTTGGTCAACGGCGCTACGTGAGCGTAATTGACTATCTGCCGCAATAAATTCAGCACTGCGATCAGTCAGAGCTTGTTGTAAACGTTCGCTAAACAAAGAAAGCGATAAAACCGAGGCAACCGATAATACGATTGCCAACAAAATAATAGTTAGCTCTCCGCGACGTGCCTCATGCTTGAACAAACGCCAAGCTAATTGAAATGCCATATTCATGTTTTTCATATTAGTGCTGCGCGCCTCCGGCAATCACTTTGAGCGGTCGCTTCTCTTCTTTTAATTCGCCCGCGGTCATGCGCAGCTGTCGTTCACAGCGGCTGGCTAGCTCATCGTCGTGGGTAACTAACACAAGCGTGGTGTCTGAATCTTTATTTAGTTGAAACAGCAGCTCCTCCACTTTATGCGAGTTATTTGAATCGAGATTTCCAGTCGGCTCATCTGCGAATAAAATTTTGGGGTTGGTAATAAAGGCCCGAGCAATGGCCACACGCTGCTGTTCGCCACCCGACAGCTGATTAGGAAAATGACTCGCACGATGATCAAGACCAACCTGTTTTAAAATCTCTAAAGCACGTTTTTTAGGGTTATCTAGCCCTGCAATTTCAGCAGGTAGCATAATGTTTTCAAGAGCAGTTAAGCTTTGTACCAGCATAAAACTTTGGAAAATAAATCCTACTTTCTCACCTCTTACTCGTGCTCTGGCCTCTTCGTCCATATCGTGAAGTGCTGCACCGTCTAAATAAATATGCCCACCACTCACTTCATCAAGCCCAGCAAGCAAACCTAAAAGCGTTGACTTACCAGAGCCTGAAGCGCCTATAATGGCCACAGATTCTCCTTGTTTAACGCTAAAGCTAATGGGCTGAAGGATCTGTAATTCACCTTCACTCGTAGAGACTTTTTTAATCAGACTTTTTGTTTCAATAATTGTAGAGGCCGTGGTCATAGTGTCAGTTTTCTCTTCCAGCAGTAATTTTTATGGTCAGCGCGGCGCATCCGCACTGGCTAAATGTTTCTTTTTCATTGCTCTTTTATTCCCTATTGTAGCCCATTCAGATCAAGGCAATGCGTTAAATGCAGATGACAAAAATGTAACTGAATATAAATTGTTAGTCTTAGGCGACAGCTTAAGCGCTGCTTACGGTATGACTGCGCCTGAGGGATGGGTCTCGCTGCTCAAGAATAAATGGCTACAGAGCAAACCTCCTATTGAGGTTGTGAACGCCGCAATTAGCGGAGATACAACTGATGGCGGTCTCGCTCGCCTGCCACGTCTGTTAAGTTTGCATGAGCCCACACATTTATATATCGAACTTGGTGGAAATAATGGCCTGCAGGGACACAACCCGAATAAAATAAAGCAAAACTTAGCGAATATGATTGAGCTTGCCCAAGAGCAGAATATTGAGGTGATATTACAAGAAATTCAGATCCCAACTAATTACGGTAGGCGTTATACTGAGCTATTTACAAACAACTATCACCAGCTTGCTGAAGAGTATCAAGTGCCGCTAATCCCCTTCTTTCTGCAGGACATTGCGCTAAACCCTGAGCTGATGCAAAATGACGGAATTCATCCTACTGCTGAAGCTCAGCCGATGATTGTCGATTTTTTATCGCCAAAACTAATGCCGCTTATCATCGAAGGTTAGTGATCGCGCGCCGAATGCTCGCCTAATTAAAAACGCCAGCAAATGCTGGCGTTTTTTTTGGCTTAGCTTATCGGGTATACCCGACAGGCTTTGACACATCACGATTCATATATCGGTCTTTCAACTGAATTTGTCGGGATGTCATGGGCATCGGCTCACCTTTGATGAACACCTGCTCAGCCGCTTCAGTTACTTCCAGCGGATCGCCAGACCAGATCACCAAGCTTGCTTCTTTACCCGGCTCTAGGCTGCCGAGCGTATCGTCAAGCCCAAATATTTTTGCAATATTAAGCGTTAACGCTGCTATGCCAGCGGCATGAGGTAAACCATTCGCTACCGCATTGCCCGTATGCTGAGGCGCTAAACGGATGTTGTGAGTGTCCATGCCAATCGCGATTAAAACACCCGCTTTATGCAAGCGTGCTGCGTTTTCCAGAGTAGCGCCAATTTGATCAAAACCTCCGGGTAAGTTGTTCTCCGGGTTAAGAATAACAGGCACTTGGGCAGCCGCTATTTTAGACGCTACGCGCCAGCCTTCGGTCGCATTCAACAACACCAAGTTTAACTGCTCGTAACGTTCATTAAGAGCTAAAGCTTGAAGTATGTCGGAAGCTCGATTAGCCGTTACTAAAAGCGGTATTTCACCTTTAATGACCGGAATAAGCGCTGCGGCATCTGCTCGAGTGATCATGCCTTCCCAATCTTGTGAAGGGTCTAAATCGTAATTTGCAGCAAAAACAGCTTCATCCAAGCTTTGGTTAAGCGATACCCACATTGCTGCTCGACTTTCGCCATTGGTATCAGCACCATTTTCACCGACATCTACATGAACATACGCATGCGCTTTTACCACTGCATCAAATTCACCATCTAAGCTTATTACGGCACCTTGGCCATTAAACAGCTGTCCCGTTCGACTAATACCCGTAACTGCATGGGTAAAACCTTCAACGCGAGTAATAGGGATGAGCGTGGAGTCGGGGTTAATTGCAAACTGCACATCGTAAGCGGCGCCAACGCTAGAAACTAAATGATCATCTACGCGAGAATCTACCACGCCCGCCGATAAACTCACCTCTTGCAAGCCAAGAGAAGTCAACGCGCCCATGAAGCCAGGTGTGACTACCTTGCCTGATGCATCAATTTCTCTGTAACCAGACGGAACAGAGCTAGAGTCCAAGACTTGTTGAATTTTGCCGTTATCGAGAAGCAAAGTACCCTCTTCAATAACACCCGCAGATGACAAAGTATGAATTTGAGCGCCAGTAATAGCGATTTTTTCAGCAAGAGCGAAGTTACTAAGCGCTAAAATAGAGCTGCCAATAACAATTGCAAGGCTATGTTTAATTAATTTCATTTCGCATCTCCTTGCGCAATTTGACCAAGCTCAAAATCGCTTACAGGCCAGCTTTCAGGGCGTGAACGGTCGTATACCATCGCACCGTCGATAAACACTTTCTCAGCTTGTGTGTAGGTTGAGAATGGGTCACCCGACCACAATACAACATCGGCGTTTTTGCCTGCTTCTAATGAGCCGGTGTGCTCAAATATACCCAAAGATTTTGCCGGGTTAGCCGACAACCACTGCCATGCTTCAGCTTGGCTGATGTCTATACCCGCGCGCTTGCCGTCTGACCACGCCTTCGCTGCTTCTTGATTCAAACGTTGTATATCTAAATCATCATCAGAGTGTACGATTGCACATGCCCCTGCTGCGTGAACCATGGGTATATTTTCACGAATACCGTCGTAGGCTTCCATCTTAAAGCCCCACCAATCGGCCCACATCGCGCTACATACGCCATTTTCAGCAAGCTTATCTGAAATTTTGTATGACTCTACAGCATGATGAAAGGTACCAATTTGATAATCGAACTCTTTCATCACGTCCATCATCACTGTCATTTCATCGGCTCTGTAGCAATGCATGTGCACCAATATCTCACCGTCTAGTACACCCGCAAGGGTTTCTAAACGCAAATCACGTTTTGGTGGGTCTCCTGCCGTGCCTGCTTCTTTGCTTGCCTCAAATTCTGCCCACTTTTTCTGATAATCTTGAGCTTCAATCCACGCTTTGCGGTAGCCAGCAACATTCGCCATGCGCGTCATTGGCCCGCCTTTACTGCCGTAAACACGTTTAGGGTTTTCACCGCAGGCCATTTTTATGCCGTATGGCGCTTCAGGAAATTTCATATCTTGCATGGTGCGGCTCGGCAGATTTTTTACCGTCACGCTACGCCCACCAAATAAGTTTGCTGAGCCTGGTAAAATTTGCAAGGCCGTTACACCGCCAGCCAATGCTCTCTGAAAACCTGGGTCTTGAGGCCAGATACTATGTTCCGCCCACACTTCGGCTGTTACCGGTCCGGTCATCTCATTGCCATCTGAATGCGAATGCGTACCTGGAGAGGGATACACGCCCAAATGACTGTGATTATCAATTATCCCAGGCGTAACCCATTTGCCAGTACCATCTATTTCGATGGCATCAGACGGTACTGATAAATCCTCACCCACTTCTACAATTTTGCCATCTTCGAGCACAATTGCGCCTTCAGTAATTTTATTACCAATACCGTCGAGGATGGTGACATTGCTAATATAAACCGGCGCAGATTCAATGCGCTGATAAGTGCTTGGGAAGGGGTTGCTTTTGTCGTATTCAGGTGCGGTTTGCGCGTCTTTGTCATCACTACAAGCCGCTAAAAGAGCAAGAGATAACGCAAGCGCAACACCCATTTTTTTATTATGGTTAAGGTGCATAGCTTTCCTTAGAATGATTGGAATCAGAATAAGAGTAATAGGCTATTCAAGTCTATGCAAGGTAGATTGTGAAAAGACTCTAGTCCTGCAGAACTTTTACAATGTCGTCAGAATTTTTAAGGGTGCGTATTTGCTGAAATAGAGTTTCGGCTTCCATGTATTGTCTTTGCAAATAACCTAACCATTGCTTAATTCTATTGGGGTAGTAACGCCCTTTGTCACCAAAGATTTCATAGCCGGAGTATTTAATTAGCAACATCTTCACTTCATCCCATGTCATTGGGGCATCACCATATTTAATACAGGCAGCTAAATTGGGCATCGATAACACACCACGTCCGAGCATAATATCTTGCGTTTGGCTTTGCGACTGACAGTTTTTGGCATCCGCTGCATTCCAAATTTCACCGTTAGCAATTAAGGCAATAGGCGTAGTTTGTTTAATTTTGGCTATCCAATCCCAATACGCTGGGGGTTTATAGCCATCTACTTTTGTGCGCGCATGCACCGTGAGTATATTTGCGCCAGCCTGAGTGATAGCGTCCGCATTTTCTAAAGCGAGCGAGGTATCATCAAAGCCCAAACGCACCTTTGCGCTCACTACATGCTCACTCGGTACGGCATTGCGAACCGCGCTGACGATGTCGTATAGCGCCTGAGGTTCTTTAAGTAAAACCGCACCGCCTTTGCTTTTATTAACGGTTTTTGCCGGGCAGCCAAAATTTAAATCAACGCCGTGAGAACCTAACTCAATAGCCCTTTGCGCATTTTCAGCTAACCAACTTGGGTGTTGACCTAAAAGCTGCACTCTGACCGGGGTACCAGCAGGCGTAAGTCCATTGTGATAAAGCTCGGGAGATATTTTATAAAAGGTACGCTTTGGATGCAGTTGCTCAACAACTCGCACAAATTCGGTTACGCATAAATCAAAGCCACCAATGGCGCTGAGCATATCTCGCATTAGGTGGTCAACCACCCCTTCCATTGGCGCTAAAAAAATTTTCATTGGGCTTTAGTCAATCTCACAATTGGCGCGTTTTAAAAAAATAGATACGCATTGTACTTGAGTCATAAAATGCAGTAAAAAATAACTGGTGCGCGTGTTAAGCAGACATAAAAAAACCAGCCTTAAGGCTGGTTTTTTTATTTGGCGTCCCCTAGGGGATTCGAACCCCTGTTACCGCCGTGAAAGGGC
>CAYQMI010000135.1:3406-7934 GCA_964418575.1 uncultured Glaciecola sp. | reverse complement strand
TAAAAACAGGTAAAGCAAAAGCAATACGCTTCTCTACGCTAAATGCCATTTGTGCGGTAATGCAATGTGAGCCCGGCGATATATTGCGTTTCCAAGTGGATATAGAAACAGATGAGAGAAAATAGAATGAATAAATTAGTAACAACCGCACTTGTTTTGCTTGCTAGCGCATATAGTTGCGCAACCATGGCAAATGATCAGCTTGAAGGTAATCAGTACTGGCAACTTGGCATTGGTGTGAGTAATGTGGACTTCAAAGGGCCGCTCAATAATGATATTGACAACGAATGGTTTACATATATTGAGGCGGGTATTGGCTATGAATTTTCACTGGCGCAACACTGGCGCTTGGCGTCGGATATTTCAGTTGTGTATGGCGACAACGATATTAATTTTGCCCACAACGCATCAATGTTGCCTGAGCAACTCATTGATCAAAACCTAGAACAAGTTGGGATTTGGGCTAACTCCCGTCTGCATTACGATGGTTTTTCAAACAAGCTTTCGCCCTTTGTAGAGCTCGGTGTAGGCAGAATGCACACTACCTTTGACGATGAACACCACAATATATCTCAATGGGATACTGTGACCCGAGCGGCTGTAGGTTTGCAATATCGTTTTACTGAGGATTTTAGTTTTGCTTTATCTGTGGGCAACAGCGATTTAGGTGATTTACCGGTTTATCATTAAGAGTTGAAGGTTTGGAGGTTAATTCCGGAGGTTCTTGCCCTCGCATAACGCTGACCGTATAAGAAAACGTCATTCCCACGCAGGTGGGAATCTCCCAAATGTTGCAGTAATGCATAAATTTACAGCCTTTAGGAGCGATAGTTGTTGTATTGGGAGATTACCGCCTCCGCGGCAATGACAGTTAATGGCTTAAACGAACAGCATTAAGCCTTCGCTGGAATGACGGTAGTTGGGTATGGGGAATGCACGTTAATTGTAAACATCAGAAAAACCTAAGACGGATAGCGACAAAACGCGACTTTTAAAATAGTAAAATAACGCATATTCTATTAACATAAATGAACAAACAGAACTCTGATAGAGTTCGCTTGCTAAGTGCAAAGTTCTCACCCATCAATTGCATCAGCTTTCACCGTTAAATCACAAAGGAATCGCATGGCTCACATGAACCACTTGAAATTATTGGAAGCAGAAGCTATCCACATTATGCGCGAGGTTGCCGCAAGCTTTGATAATCCATGTATGTTTTACTCAATCGGTAAAGATTCGACCGTAATGCTGCACTTGGCTCGCAAAGCTTTTTACCCGAACAAAGTCCCCTTCCCTTTACTGCATATTGACACTACCTGGGAATTTCATGAAATGGGCGAATTTAGGGATAGGCTGCGCGATAAACTCGGGCTAGATATTATCGTACATGTGAACCAAGAAGCCCTCGATATGGGAATTCACCCTATAGAGTCTGGTTCAGTTAAATACAATGACCACATGAAAACCATTGCACTGAAACAGGCCGTGGATGCACACAAATTTGATGCTGCGCTTGGTGGCGCTCGCCGTGATGAAGAAAAATCAAGAGCGAAAGAGCGCGTGTTTTCTTTAAGAAATGCAGATCACCAATGGGATCCTAAGCTACAGCGCCCTGAGCTATGGTCTTTGTACAATACGCAAATTAACAAGGGCGAATCGGTACGTGTGTTTCCATTGTCGAACTGGACTGAACTCGATATTTGGCTCTATATACTGCAAGAGCAAATCGACATTGTCCCGCTTTACTTTGCCAAAGAGCGCATGAGCTGGATAGATGAAGAAAGTGGACAAATTCTTGGCCTAGACGATGACCGCATGCTCGAATACTTAACACCTAAAGAAAAAGCATCATTGAAAAAACGCTGTATACGCTTTAGAACCCTAGGTTGCTATCCGCAAACTGGCGCGGTTTTGAGCACAGCGGATACTCGCGAGCAAATAGTGACGGAGATGATGTTAAGTAAAACCAGCGAACGAGAAGGCCGTTTGTTAGACAAAGATCAAACCGGTTCTATGGAAAAGAAAAAGCGCGAAGGTTATTTCTAAAGCGAGCGGTAAAGGCAAGTAAAAAAAAGGCCCCAAAAATTGGGGCCTAAAAATTACACACTAGGGAGGACACACAAAACACCCTTAATTTGAGTGAGCAAGTTGCCTTGCTGAACACTTAATCAATTGTGTCAAGTATCACGGTTAAATAGACAGTGCTTTGTATAAAATAATTCCATTTATTTTCGAATTATTTCACTTTTATTGTATTTTAAATTTTTAACCCTTTTAATTCAGTTACTTATAAAAAAATTATTTTTAAATAATTTGCAGAGTAAAATCCTCAATTCGTTATTTTTCTGTTTGTTCATTTAATATCTGACGGTCTGGTTTGAAATATTGCGTCCGATCTGGCGCGTTATCACCCCTTAACCATTTGTCTGGAAACTCTGCGGCTTTGCTAGCATCTTTGTTGCGAAGCACTGCACCTTGATTAAATTTTTCGGTGTACGGCACGCTATGACGCCCTTCATTATCCGTCAATAAGTCGTAAAGCTTTTCACGCATTTCTACTTTGACTGCCAACAGCGATGGATCTTCAATCAAGTTACGCATTTCTTGGGGATCGTTTTCAATATCGTATAGTTCTTCTGTATCCCATACACCATGATACTGAATCAGCTTATACTTATCGGTGCGCAAAGCGAAGGTAGTAGGAGTATGAGGGTAGTTAAACTCCCAGTAGTATTCATATAAAAATGCATCACGCCATTTATCAATACCCGCAGCGTTTTTGCTTTCAAACTCTGATTCAACGAGTGCAAGCAGGCTGTCGCCTTCAAATTGTTCAGGAGAATCAGCACCTGCGATTTCTAACACGGTTGGACCAATATCAATGCCCAGAGCCATTTTTTCGATTGTTTGCCCAGCAGTAAGCTTTTTAGGCGACCACATCAATAGGGGCACTCTGATTGATTCTTCGTAAGCGTTCCGTTTATCAATTAGGCCATGCTCACCAAATAAAAAGCCGTTATCACCCATTAAAAATACCGTCGTATTCTCAGATAAATCATTTTGCTCTAAATAATCGATGATGCGCCCAATGCTGTCATCTACTGCGGCAATAGCTCGGTAGTATTGGCGCTTATACTCAGCCACATTTAGCGTACTATGATAGGGAAAGTCCACACCGTGCCAACTGTTGCGCTGATTCTTAACCCACATTGGTTTGCCTTCATAATTCTCTGCTGTATTGTTCATTGATTCTGGCAAAGCTATCTCAACATCTGCATACAAATTTTCATGACGAGGCGCTGGCGCAAAATCAGCGTGTACGGCCTTGTGAGATAAGTATAAAAAGAAAGGTTTATCTTGTGCTTCGCGGGCGCGTATCCAATCAAGCGAGTAGTCGGTTAATTCATCGGTAATATAGCCCTTTTGTTCAACTCGCTCACCGTTAATATTGAATGTATTTACCTTGCCATTTGCATCTTTAATGGGGAAATAATTGCCTTGCCCAGGGAAACTCAACCAGTAATCAAAACCCGGCTGTGGATTGTCGGAGTAATGCGCGTCTCCACCTGTGCCGCCCATATGCCACTTGCCAACAAAGGCAGTATTGTAGCCAGCTTGCTGTAAGTATTCTGGAAAAAACCTCGACGATTCTTGAGCAGATGAGTTGTTATCTACCACGCCATGATTATGCATATATTGACTCGTTAATATCGAAGCTCTACTGGGTGAACATAACGATGTAGTCACAAACGCATTGCTAAAATGAGCGCCTTCTTGGGCTAGCTGGTCAATATTTGGAGTCGAGATTTCAGGATTCATAAACCCCATCTGATCATAGCGTTGATCGTCAGTAAGGATAAATATGACATTTTGCGGCGTGACTTGCTGACTCGCATCTTCATTATTTTTGTTCATCTGCGCAGAGCTTATTGCCGTATAACTAAGAAGCATAGAAACGAGCGTACACTTTAAGGATAGCTTGAAAAGCTTTAGCGTGTTTACTGATTTATAAAGCATTATTGTTAATCTCGCGCGAACTTAATTGAGTTCACCATATGACGCATCTAAGAGACATTCAATCATGCTTCGTTTTAACTGCATAGCGAAATTTAGTATTCGAGAACTAGGGCGTGTTGACCTTTGCTGTATGATTTTGCAGCAAAGGGCAACACGCCCTGGTATCTAAGCAATCACCTTAAAAAGTATTTTCTTGCAAACCACAATGTAAATATTACATGTAATGCCCAAATTCTGTTATTAAAGCGACGCAAAATAGGCCCTTTTAACTGGCATGAATGTTTCATTCCTTAGATTTTAGGCGAAGGAGAATTCCTATGTATGAAGTAAAAATCCCTAACCCTGGCTTTGGCACATTTCGTTTGAAAGGCGAAGCGTTAAAACTGTCTGTCGATAGCGCTTTAGACACCGGATTTCGACATATAGACACCGCACAAATATACGACAACGAGGCGGAAGTTGGCGAAGCCATTGCAAATTCGAGCGTTAAACGCAGCGACATATTCTTAAC
>CAYQMI010000135.1:0-3306 GCA_964418575.1 uncultured Glaciecola sp. | reverse complement strand
TAGAAAAAGCGTTTTCTATTGTTGGAAAAGAAAGTATTTCTGTCAATCAGATAGAAGTCCACCCATTCTTTCAAAACAAGCATCTTGTAAACTTTTGTCAGCGCAATGGTATCGAAGTTGTTGGATATATGCCTCTGGCAAAAGGCGAGGTGATGAACGATGATACGCTAAAAGCTATTGCGAAAGCACACGACACAAGTCCAGCGAGCATCGCAATTGCATGGCAAATCCAGCAAGGTATCATACCGATTCCGGCATCTAAAAATAGTGAGCATATTCAAAGTAATCTTGAGGCACGGGATATTCGATTAAGTCCAGAGGAAATGGAACAAATAGAACGCTTAGATACAGGAGAGCGTTTAATCGATCCAGATTTTGCGCCCGATTGGTAATCATTAAAGGCAAAATTCTATAAAAACGGGGGCTAGCTAAGGTGCTTAAAATAAAGCGAGCTTTATTAGCAATACTTTAATACCCGCTAAGCTAGTATTTAAAATTTGACGAGCGCTTTGCTTACTGTTTAAGCGCTCAGTTTAAGATGCAAAAAGTAAACGCGCATTAGATGCAGCTGCTCGTAAGTTACGCTCTCGTCTAATGCGTCGAACACTGGTTTTAGACGCTCGCTGCCGTACTCCTTGAAAGCATCTAAACCTAGCTTTAATCGCTCATCATCTAGCGCCATCTCCTCCTTTAAAGTAGCGCCTGATGCCAGTGCCTTTCCTTGCTGAACATACTTGTATAAATGCCCATAGATGGTGTTTAATTTCACCTTGTGTTGCTGCGCTAGTGCTTCTACTGTATAGCCATTTTCAAAGGCTCGCACAATTTCTTGTGTTTTTGCGCTAATAGCACTGGGTTTTGAACTCAATTTAGTTTTACTAGCACTTGGGGTTTGCTCATTCGGTATTTCGGTAAGGCCGCGCTCTTTGCAATAGTCCGCAATCATCGACAAAAACACATCGGCATATTTCTGCGCTTTGCTTTGCCCAACACCGTGTATTTGCAAAAAGCTTTGCTCAGAGTGCGGAAAATAAAACGCCATTTCTTGTAAAGAGCGGTCTGAAAATATCGCATAAGGCGGCACATTTGCGGCATCTGCAAGGCGCTTTCTTTCTGCTCGCAATACATTCACTAAGTCTTCATCACCTAATTTGATATCTAGCGACGAAGCTCCTGACTGTCTTGAGGATGAGACTGACTCGCTTTTTTGCAATTTGGCTAAAAACGGCTTTCGGCCTTTAAGGATATCTTCTGTGCTGGCGGTAAATTTCAAACCACCGAACTGTTCGTCCTGCTTTAAATAGCCCTTTTGAATGAGCTGGCGCGACAAGGCCATCCACTGCTTTTTACTTAACTCTTTGCCAATGCCATAGGTAGATAGCAAGTTATGCTGATTTTGCAGTACTTTTTCAGCATTAGAGCCGCGCAGCACATCAATAATATGCCCGGCTCCAAAGATTTGACCACTGCGGTACACACAAGACAAAAACTTTTGCGCCTCGGTACTTAAGTCCGTTTTTTGACTATCTTCATTGAGGCAGTTGTCGCACTTATTACATTTAGTCTCTTGCGCTTGTTCGCCAAAATACTGCAGCAAGGGCAGCCTTCGGCAGTCTTCAGTTTCAGCAAGCGCTAACATTTGATTTAAATGCATGGTGGCGAGTCGTTTTTCTTGCTCGTTTTGCATTTGCTCAATGAAAAAACGATTTTTCCCTATATCGCCATAGCCAAACAACAATAAACAGTCGGCATCTAACCCATCGCGCCCGGCACGACCAATTTGTTGATAATAACTCTCAATATTTTTTGGTAAATCGTAATGCAGCACATAGCGCACGTCAGGTTTATTAATACCCATACCAAAGGCAATAGTCGCCACAATGATATTCACATCATCGCGTACAAATTTGTCTTGGTAATCGCTGCGCTGCTGATGCTTTAAGCCGGCGTGATAGGCAAGTGCGGAATATCCATCAGCAACAAGGCGCTGCGTAAGCTCATTCACTCCAGAGCGAGACTGGCAGTACACAATCCCCGATTGACCAGCATGTTTATCAATAAAAGCGCGCGCCTGTTGGTACACATTTTCTTTTTCAATGACTTCAATATACAGATTAGGACGGTCGAAACTGGATATAAACTCGCTTTCGTCTGCAATCTTTAGCTGGTGCTTTATGTCGTTTCGCACGCGGGGCGTCGCAGTAGCGGTAAGCGCTAAACATACCGCTGTTGCAAAACGCGTTATGAGTGTATCTAACTGTCTGTATTCAGGGCGAAATTCGTGTCCCCATTCTGATATACAGTGGGCTTCATCAATTGCGATACAGGCTACCTGAGCTTTATCCAAAATTTCGAGCACCGATGTTTGCAAAGCGGTTTCTGGCGCTAAAAAAACCAACTTGCTATGGCCACTGGTAATACTATGCACATTAGCTTGGTACTCCTCTGTGCTCAGTGTGCTGTTTAAAAAACAAGCCGGAATGTTTAGCTCATCTAACTGGCGCACCTGGTCTTGCATCAAAGAAATAAGAGGGGAAATAACAAGCGTTAAGCCGTCAATTAAAAGGGCTGGAATTTGATAGCACAAAGACTTACCGCCGCCCGTTGGCATGATCGCCAAGGTGTTTTTGCCGTTTATTACGTTTTCAATTATTGATGCTTGTGATGCTCTGAATGAATCAAAACCAAAGGTATTTTTTAACACATGCAGGGCTGAATCTAGGCTTTGGTGCTGTGGTTTGTTGGTGTAAGCGTACTCAACTTGCATGGTTTCTACCTTTGTCATTGTTTGGGGTTGTTGCAAAACCTAGGGCCTTACTTTTTATTCTGCTATTAAATAGACTGCAATCTTGATGAACTCAAGGCCATATTACAAGCGCAAAGAAGCAAAACTAGACTGAAGTACAGCGCATGCTATTTATATTCAATTCAGCAGAGCGCATAGCTGATTATTCCACTTTGATATATACTTTTGTTTAAGGTGCAGCAATCGGAACCTACATGCGCTCTATACTCATTTCAATTACGGCTCTGTTTAGTGCCATATTCTTACTTTTACTTGGCAACAGTCTTTTAAGCACTTTACTTATATTGCGAGGCGTAGCCGAGGGTTTCTCAGATAAATACCTAGGCGTACTCACCTCGGTGTATTTTTTAGGTGCTTTTGTAGCAACGCTAGTTGCCGCGAAAATGATTAAACGCATGGGACACATTCGCTGCTTTACTTTTTGCACGGCGCTATTAGGTTGCTCCACCCTTGCCTATGTTCTAGCCATATCGCCTTACACATGGCTCATCATTCGCTTT